>SKHS01000045.1 GCA_007116835.1 Halomonas sp. | reverse complement strand
ATCAAAACGGGCATCACTGTCCCCGAGTTCGGGGTAAGTTAATGGCATGAGCCGTATACGAGGCCCGTATGTACGGTTCTGTGAGAGGGATGAGGCGGTAACGCCTCACCCTACTCGATATAGGGGCGGGGGAGACGACCCCATCGCTCAATTAAGAGCAGATCTCTGCAGTATTTAACCCTTCTTAGTAGCATGCACTCTTTTTATGTGGCCGACTAAAGTTTTATCAAAGTAAACGTTTACTCTTTTAGAGTAAACGTTTACTTTTAGGGCTGGGTCGCATTTTAAGCGACAGTTCATCACTACGTGGGAGAAGCACATGGCGATCAACGTCACCGTATGGGGAGAAAACGTCCACGAGCAGACTAACGATGTCGTGGCACGTATTTATCCCAAGGGCATGCATCAGTGCATTGCCGAAGGCCTAAATGAAGCAGAAGGCATTCATGCCACTGCCGTGACGCTGCAAGACCCAGAGCAGGGGCTTAGCGATGCGACGCTCGACAATACCGATGTACTGCTATGGTGGGGGCACGCCGCCCATGGTGATGTTCTTGAAGAGACCGTGGACCGTGTTCAAAAGCGTGTGCTGCAGGGGATGGGCCTGATTGTGCTGCATTCGGGGCACTATTCGAAAATTTTTAAGCGCCTAATGGGAACCACGTGTTCACTTAAGTGGCGCGAAGCGGGCGAGCGGGAACGGCTTTGGGTAGTGAACCCAGGCCACCCGATTGTTCAGGGGTTGGGGGACTATATTGAGCTGCCCCATACCGAAATGTACGGCGAACCGTTTGCGGTGCCCAACCCCGATGAAGTGATCTTTATCAGTGCCTTTGAGGGGGGCGAAGTGTTCCGCTCCGGCCTGACCTATAAGCGTGGCAACGGCAAAATTTTCTACTTCCGCCCAGGCCATGAAACTTACCCAATTTATTACGATGCTCAGGTGAAAACCGTGTTGAAAAACGCCGTGACTTGGGCGCGCCCAGAAGGCTCACTGTGGGTCGACAGCTGCCCTAATGTTCCCGCTGACCAAGCGCCTAATCCGGTCGAAATTAAAGGTGAAAGCCTGCATAAACCCGGCGAGGAGGGTTTTAAATGATCCGTTTAGCGATAATTGGTGCAGGCAGCATGGCTGGCGAGCACGCCAAGCATTTTGGCCGTCTTGAAGGCATCGAGGTAGTTGCCGTGTGCGACCGAGACCTGGCTAAAGCCCAGGCGTTTGCCGAGTATCACGGCATTGCCGACGTGTATCAAGACCTTGAGGCCATGCTGGCTCGGGATGATATTCATGCGGTAAGTAACGTCACTCCAGATGGTGTTCACAAAGCCACGTCGCTGGCCGCTATTGCCGCTGGCAAGCATATCCTGTGTGAAAAACCGCTGGCGACAAATGCACAAGATGCTCATGAAATGGCGGTTGCTGCCCAGGCTGCTAACGTGATCAACATGGTTAACTTAAGCTACCGTGATGCTCCGGCTATTCAGCATGCGCGTGCGCTGATTGCGGGAGGCGCGATTGGCCAAGTTCGTCATGTAGACGCCAGTTATCGGCAAAGCTGGCTGGTGAGTAACGCCTGGGGGCGCTGGAATGAAGATAGCCAGTGGTTGTGGCGGCTTTCCGAAGCTCACGGCAGCAAAGGCGTATTAGGCGATGTCGGCGTGCACATTGTCGACTTTGCCAGCTTCCCTGTGGGCGACATTACCCGCGTTAACTGTGAGCTAACCTGCTTTGAAAAAGCGCCAGACAATCGCATTGGTGAGTATGTGCTGGATGCCAATGATACGGCGCTGATGAGAGTGTCATTTGCCAATGGCGCAAAGGGCACTATTCAGGCTACTCGTTGGGCAACCGGGCATCACAACTCGCTGGCGCTGAGTGTACACGGCGATAAAGGAGCGATTCGTATTGACCTGGACGCCTCAAAAGAGGATGTGCAGGTATGTCTCGATGATGACGTACATCCCGCTCGCTGGAGCACCGTGAAAGCACCGCCCACGCCGAGTATTTACCAGCGCTTTATCGAAAGCATTCGCAGCGGGGATAACGATCAGCCAGATTTTGCGCGCGGCGCGGCGATTCAAACCGTACTCGATGCCTGTTTTGTATCAAGTCAGGAAGATCGCAGCCTAGCAATTGCCAGCTAGGCGGTTGGCTCTTCAAATAACAAAATACTAACCCGATTAAGTTAACGAGCACCCTATCTACTAATAACAATCCTAACTACCAATAACAATCGAGGTGAATGCTATGCGTCATTACCTGCGCTCATCAGCGGTGCTGCTTGCCCTGCTGCCCGCAACGCTGCCTGCCATGGCGGCTGAAATTACCATTGCCTGTGGCGATGGTGGGGCAGCAGACTTCTGCCCTGTGTTAGCTCAGCGCTGGGCAGAAGCTAACGGCCACCACGTCAATATTGTCACCACGCCAGCATCGGCCACTGAGAAGTTGTCGCTTTATCAGCAGCTATTAGGCAGCCAATCCCAAGATGTGGATGTGCTGATGGTGGATATTGTGTGGCCAGGGCTACTTGCCGACCACTTGGTTGACCTGAATAAGCACTTGCCGGAAGGCGCGGCTGACGGCTTTATTCCTTCGCTGATGGACAATAATACCGTGCAGGGCAAGCTGGTGGCATTGCCGTGGTTTACGGATGCAGGGTTACTCTATTACCGCCATGACTTGTTGGACAAATACGACGCCGACGTGCCAGAAACTTGGCAAGCGTTGACTGACACTGCGCGGCATATCCAGCAGTCTGAACGCGACGCAGGTAATGCGCGCATGCATGGGTTTGTGTTTCAAGGGCGTGCCTATGAAGGGCTGACCACGAATGCGTTGGAGTGGATAGCCAGCTACGGTGGCGGCACCTTTGTGAATGCTGATGGGCAAGTCACCATCAATAACCCCCACGCCATCGAGGCGATCGCACTAGCAGCCTCTTGGATTGGGGATATTAGCCCGGAAGGCGTGCGCAACTATATGGAAGAAGAAGCACGTGGGGTGTTCCAGGCGGGTAATGCCGTGTTTATGCGCAACTGGCCTTATGTCTGGTCGTTAGGGCAGGCTGATGGCACACCCATTCAAGGTAAGTTTGGCGTCGCGCCGTTACCCAGTGGGCCCGAAGGGCAGTCTGTCGCGACGCTTGGCGGCTGGAACTGGGCGGTTTCGCGCTACTCAGAGCACCCTGATATCGCCGCTGACCTAGTGGCTTATCTCACGGCTGAGGAGCAGCAGAAAGCTCACGCCATTGAGTTTGGTCGCAACCCGACGCGGCCCGTGCTCTATGAAAATGCCGAGGTATTAGACGCTCACCCGTTTATTGGCGAACTTTATGAAACCGTCATGAACGGTGTACCACGTCCAGCGAGCGTGACAGGCGAGTCGTATCCGCGGGTGTCAAATGCGGTATTCAACCGCGTGCACGACGCCCTATCCGGTGACATCTCCCCCAAACAAGCCATTCAGCAGCTCGACAGCGAGCTTTCCCGAATCGGGAGGCGCGGTTGGTAAGGCAATAAGTTGGTAACACTATTTGTCATCATGCCTGACGTTTTCCAGCGCAATTTTTGGCACAATCAACAGCCAAATCGCTGAGGCATGGCATGAAACAGACCAAACAGGGCGCCCAAACGGCAACCATACGTGAAATAGCCCGACGGGCCGATGTTTCTATTGCATCGGTCAGTCGGGCGCTTAATGGTAAGCCTGGGCTAAGCGACGCGTTGCGGGAAAAAATTCTCACCATTAGCCGCGAGGTGGCGTACCAGCCTAGCGCGGCGGCTAGGCAACTGATTAGTGGTAAAGCGGCGGTGGTCGGTATTTCCTTAGGGCGTCAGGATATCGAGCTGCGCCCCTACTATATTTTGCTGTATCAACACTTAACCGTGGCACTGCACCAGCAGGGCATGGTGCCGATCTTTTTCCACCATGCGCAAACTGCCGAGCTTCCCGAACGGGCGGGCGCGGCTATTCTGCTGGGTGAAACCTCTGAGGATGCGCGCCCCAGCTTGCTAGAAAATGCCGGCGTGCCTTTTGTACGTATTGGCAACCCAGGGCAAGGATTTTCGGTTGCACCGGATGATGCTCAAGGGTTTTATGAAATGACGCACCACCTCATCGCGCAAGGGCGTCGCCGGCTCGCCTTTGTCGGCGGTGAACTGGAAATGCCGCATCCTCATAGCCGTTTAGAGGGCTACCGACGGGCGCTTGATACAGCAGGACTTTCTGAGCAGTTGATTAGCCTGCCGCACCGCTTTAGCTCAGATTCACTAACCAGCTATCGCTATTTAAATCGGTTGTTGGCGGATATGCCAAGCGGCCAAGCACTGCCATTTGATGCGCTACTGTGCGCCACCGATGAGCTGGCGCTAGGCTGCGTTGCTGTATTGGAAGACAGGGGAGTCGACGTGCCTCGCCATGTCGCAGTGACCGGCTTTGATGACTTGCCAACCCTTGCCACTGGGCTAACGACCATTCGCCAAGATATTGCGGCGATTGCGGCAATGAGTGTCGAGCTGTTGGGTGAAGCGCTAGCAGGTAAAGCGCCCCGGCATGTATCGCTGCCGGTGACGCTAGTCATGCGGGAAACTGGGTGAACACTTAGCGCGGTGGTAGTTGCTCGGGCCCGAAGGCGTCAGGCAGTAGTGTTTCCATGGTGTAGGTTTTCAGCACATCGCCCTGATGGGAAAGCACCATGATTTGTGTTTCTGGGGTAGCGAATTCACGGATGCGCTGGCGGCAGTCACCGCAGGGGGTGCACAGGTGCTCGCCTGGCCCCATCACGTACACCTTGGCAAGCTCGCGCTGGCCAGCGGTGATCATGGCGGAAATCGCCGAGGCTTCCGCACACAGCCCTTTATAATGCGCCACTTCCACGTTACAACCAGCAAACCGCTGACCATCCGGGCACTCCATTACCGCGGCCACCGGGTGATGAGAGTAGGGCGCATAAGCATTGCCCAAGGTGGTCAGTAGCGTGTCAACTAGTGCCTTATCCGCTTGGCTCATGGCGTTATCCTCATAAATGGCGATTAGGCCTTAGCGGCGTCGTCGCGCAGTACCGTGTCTAGCGCAATCGTCATCATGTCGTTGAAGGTGGTCTGACGGTCGGCGCTGGAGAGCGAGTCGCCTTTCAGAATATGGTCGGACACCGTGCAGATCGTTAGCGCGCGAGCGCCAAACTCTGCCGCCACGCCGTAAAGGCCTGCCGCTTCCATTTCCACACCCACGATGCCGTAACGCTTGAGCAGTTCAGCCATGTCGGTCTGCGGGTTGTAGAATAGATCCGCTGAGAAGATATTGCCGACTTTTACCGGCACATTCTGCGCCTTGGCAGCTGCTACCGCGTGGCTGGTCAGCTCAAAGTCAGCGATGGCCGAGAAATCGTGGTCGTTAAAGCGCATACGGTTCACTTTGGAATCGGTGCAGGCACCCATGCCAATGACCACGTCTCGCACGTTAACGTCGTCGCGCACCGCGCCGCAGGAACCCACACGAATAATCGACTTAACGCCGTAGTCGGTAATCAGTTCTTTGGCATAAATAGACACTGACGGTATGCCCATGCCGTGGCCCATGACCGAAATTTCGCGGCCCTTGTAAGTGCCGGTATAGCCGAACATGCTGCGTACATCGTTGACCTGACGAACATTTTCCAGGTAGGTGTCGGCGATGTACTTAGCGCGTAGTGGGTCGCCGGGCATCAGAACGGTATCCGCGAAATCGCCCATTTCAGCATTGATATGTGGTGTTGCCATAAAACGCTCCTATTGATCGTTTTTTAATCAGATTGAATCGCTCAACGTTGCGGTTCAGGCAGCGTTGGGTAAAAAGCTCTTGCCGTCTTCCATCGCTTCAACGGCGAAGAAGGCTGCTAATGTCTGGCCGATATCGGCAAAGGTGCTGCGCTCGCCTAGCGGGCCGGGCGCAAATCCTGCGCCATGCACCATCACCGGCACATATTCGCGTGTGTGTTCAGTGCCTTCCCAGCTGGGGTCGCAACCGTGGTCGGCGGTGAGCAGCAACAGGTCATCATCGTTGAGTGCGGCAAGCAGTTCCGGCAGGCGGGCATCGAAATGCTCAAGCGCGGCGGCGTAGCCCGGCACGTCGCGGCGGTGGCCGTACACCGAATCAAAATCAACAAAGTTGGTCATGATCATGGTCGGGCGGTCGCTGGATTCTTGAGCGGTGCGTACTACCTCGGCGAGCGTGGCTTCCATCAGCGCATCGTGACCGCTGGCTTTGACCTTATGAGTAATGCCGCAATGGGCGTAGATATCTGCAATCTTGCCAATCGAGACCACTTCGCCACCCGCATCAGCCAGTTTCTGCAATACGGTGGGGCTGGGTGGCTCAACGCTGTAGTCGCGACGGTTGCCTGTGCGGGCAAAACTTTTGCTGTCATCGCCAATAAACGGGCGGGCAATCACGCGGCCAATGTTGTAGGGCGCAAGCAGTTCGCGCACGGTTTCGCATAGGGCGTAGAGGCGCTCCAGGCCAAAGTGCTCCTCGTGGGCGGCGATCTGAAACACAGAATCTGCTGAGGTATACACAATCGGCGGGCCGCTTTGGACGTGTTCTTCGCCCAGGCGGGCGATGATCTCGGTGCCGGACGCGTGGCAGTTACCAATCACGCCGGGTAGGTCGGCTTGTTGCACGATTTTTTCCAACAGCTCGGT
>SKHS01000114.1 GCA_007116835.1 Halomonas sp. | reverse complement strand
TCGATGCAAGGCTGTTTGCAAAAAATGGCGGCGTCACTGCCTAATCGCCAGGATAAGGACGTGGTCTACCACCTGCGGGCAGGTCACCATCATATGCCGCTTAACGAGCGTATCGGCGAGCATTTACGTCTCGCCTGGAGCGGTGCGATTGCCTGTACCCACTGCGGGCGGGCGACCAAAAAAAGCTTTGCCCAGGGCCACTGCTACCCCTGTTTCAAGCGGCTGGCTCAGTGCGACACCTGCATTATGAAGCCGGAAACCTGCCACTATTATCAGGGTACCTGTCGTGAGCCTGAGTGGGGTGAGAAGCACTGTTTTCAGCCGCATATTGTCTACTTGGCTAATTCATCAGGCTTAAAGGTGGGGATCACGCGTAAAACTCAAATGCCAACCCGCTGGCTGGATCAGGGGGCCATCCAGGCGCTGCCGATTCTTGAGGTCAATACCCGCCAGCAGTCAGGGTTGGTCGAAATGCTGTTTAAGGAGCAGGTGGCTGATCGCACTAATTGGCGCGCTATGCTAAAGGGCGATGTCGAGCCCCTTGATTTAGTCGCTGAGCGTGATCGTTTATTCCATTTACTAGCGGATGGCCTTGAAGCGCTGCGCGACGCGCACGGTGCGGCTGCGATTCGTACGCTGGATGAAAAACCGCAGGACTTTCATTACCCTGTGCTCACATTTCCCCGTAAAGTGGTGTCGCATAACTTTGATAAGCAGCCACTGGTGGAAGGTGTGCTTCAAGGCGTTAAGGGGCAGTACCTTATGTTCGACAGTGGCGTGATTAATCTACGTAAATTCACAGGTTACGAAATTTCTATTGGATGATTCTGGGTATATCACCTAGCCAGACGGGCATCAGTTGACTAAGGTTAACAGAGTTTAACTTTACTCTGCCTTCGCAACGCAAGGAAGCCTCGATGCCATGGCTTAAACTGCTTCACATTGCCGCGCTGGTCATCTGGTGCGGCGCACTTCTCTACTTACCTGCACTTCTTCAGCATTCGCTTCAGCTGCGCAAAGATGCTGGCTTTTCCCAAACTGCACCCCCAATGCCGCGGTTTTTCTACAACTCTATTGCAACGCCAGCGGCGCTGGTCGCTATCGCCTCCGGCACGTTACTGTTCCTGCTGCATGGCCTTCTTGGTGGGTGGTTAATTCTGAAGTTGGGCGCGGTGGTGCTAATGGTGGCTGCCCACGGCTGTTTCGGCTGGTTAATTTTGCGCCTGGAGATGGGTATTAGTCGCGGTGTTAAGACCGCTACACTGCTTGCACTACTATTAGCGCTGACGGGCATGTTAGGCGTGCTAGGCGTTGTCCTCGCTAAACCGCTGAACTGGAGCTAAAGGATGATAAAGCATCCAGTCGAGCAGAAGAAACGCTTAATCGACGTCCACACCAACAGCGTGTTCGTAAACCAGCTGCCCACCAAGCCATCCCGTCAAGGCGATCAAACCGCCAGTGACCAGGGAGATAGCCATTCCCCAGGGCAGCACAGCGCTGGGCTCATTGAAGCGAAGCAGCCAGTTAAGCGACGCCAGCGAGAGCATCACAACGGCCACAATGGCGTGGCTCCAGCCGGTAATCAAACGGCGAATCCTAGACACCGTGACCAAATCAATGATGCCGGCAATCGAGGCAATCCAGCCGCCGAACGCGCCCACACCCGCCAGCCACAGCCCGCTGCGCAGCCAAAAAGGGTCGTGGGTATACCAATAGGCCAGATCGCTGGCTACCAGTGCCATCAAGGCGGCGACAGGAAAGTGAATCATCACTGGGTGCAGTGGGTGGCCCGCCAGCGAAGCGCGGCTCTTAATCGAACGTTGGGGTGTTTGTGTCATGGTCACTTCCTGTGGACAGACCCATGGAAATAGCAACTTAGGGAAGCCGCTAATGAGTGAACGCAATTGCGCTAGGTGCATCCTCGCCATTCAACGCCCATCGCGTCGATGGGTCAACCGCGCACTGTTTGTCGTATGGTTTGCGGTATTGGCGTCATTGGCGGGGTGTGCAGGTGATAAGTCTATCTTAGACCCTGCAGGGCAGGCTGCGCGAGATGTGCGTCTCATCTGGTGGGTGATGCTTAGTTTTGGCACGGTAGTGCTGATCGGGGTAACGGCTTGCTGGCTTTACACCTTTAAGCCTAGGGACGTTGTTCGCACCCCTGCACAGGAGCGCCGCATTGCCCGCCGCTGGATTGTAGGGGGAGGCATTATATTGCCGGTCGCCAGTATTACCGCGCTGTTAGCCTTTGGTGTTCCCGCTGGCCAACGCATGCTGCCGTTGCCTTTGAGTGATCCACCGGACGTCATCGAAGTGATTGGCCACCAGTGGTGGTTTGAAGTGCGCTATCCGCAAGCACAGGGGAGCGACTCGGAAGGTAACAGCGTCGTAGTGACTGCCAATCACTTAGTGATGCCAGTAGGAGAGCCGGTAGATTTCCATGTGAGCGGGGCTGATGTTATCCATGGTTTCTGGATTCCGCGTCTGGGGGGCAAAATCGATATGATTCCAGGGCGTGTCAACAAGATTCGCCTGGAAGCAGACATACCGGCGGTATTCGGTGCCCAGTGCGCAGAGCTGTGCGGTGTGGGGCATGCCAATATGCATCTCTATGTTGAAGCGATGCCTCGCGAGGAGTTCGATACCTGGCTGGCTAGCCGACAAGATGAGCAACTTAATCAGCTAGCCACCGAGGATGCCGCTCATGATGACGCGCGCGAGGCGTTTCTAACTCACTGTGCCAGCTGTCATCGGGTCGCCGGGGTTAGTAGTGGCACGATAGGGCCGGATTTGTCGGATATTGGCAGTCGTGCCACGTTAGGCGCGGGGGTTATCGCCATGGAGGAGGGTGCCGTTAGCCACTGGCTTAAGCATCATCAGTCGCTTAAGACCGGCAATAAAATGCCTGCCCACGATGACCTTGAAACGGACACCTTGGATGCCCTGGGTGCTTGGCTGGAGACCTTGACCCCATGAAAAGCGTGAATCAAGAAGCCATTGAACATGATCCTCAGCAGTTGCACGAAGAACTGCACGACATTTGGGGAAATCCAAAGGGGCTTAAAGCCTTAACCATCGTCAATCACACCACCCTTGGCCTGCGTTTTATGGTCACTGGTATGGTGTTTTTCTTGATCGGCGGCATTCTCGCGATGCTGGTGCGCACTCAGTTGGCGATGCCTGATCAAGACTTTATGTCACCGGATATCTATAACCAGGTCACCACCATGCACGGCACGGTGATGATGTTTCTATTTGCCATTCCCATGCTTGAAGGGCTGGCAATTTACTTAATACCCAAAATGATTGGTGCCCGTGACTTGGTGTGCCCGCGGTTAACCTCGTTGGGTTATTTCTGCTACCTGTTTGGCGGCATTATTTTAACGTTCAGCCTGATTATTGAAATGGCTCCCTCAAGCGGCTGGTTTATGTACACCCCGTTGAGCAGCAGCGAATATGCACCGGGTCTTGGCTCGGACTTCTGGTTGTTAGGCATCACCTTTGTGGAAATCTCGGCGGTGTCGGCGGGTGTTGAGTTGGTAGTGTCGATTTTGCGTACGCGGACACAGGGCATGGCACTGCATAAAATGCCGCTGTTTGCTTGGTACATTCTGGCCATGGCGTTGATGATTGTGATCGGCTTTCCCCCGCTAATTTTAGCGAGCGTACTGCTTGAACTGGAGCGCGCAGTGGGAATGCCGTTTTTTGCAATCGCAGGTGGCGGTGACCCTATCCTTTGGCAGCACCTATTCTGGCTGTTTGGTCACCCCGAGGTTTACATTATTTTCCTGCCCGCGGCAGGCATTGTTTCTACGCTAATACCGGTATTCGCTGGGCGCCCGATAGTTGGTTACGGCTGGGTCGTCTTCGCGATTATCGTGACCGGGTTTATTAGCTTTGGGTTATGGGTTCACCACATGTTCACGGTGGGCATTCCACAGCTAGCACAGGCATTTTTCTCAGCAGCGAGCATGTTGGTAGCCGTGCCCACTGCTATCCAAGTGTTTGTATGGTTAGCCACGCTATGGCTGGGAAAACCTAAAATGAAGCTGCCGATGCTGTGGGTGATGGGCTTTTTGATTATCTTTGTTTGTGGTGGCTTAACAGGGGTGATGCTGGCGCTGGTGCCGTTTAACTGGCAGGTGCACGATACCCATTTTGTGGTGGCCCACATGCACTATGTACTGGTGGGCGGCATGTTTTTCCCGCTTATCGCCGGACTTTATTATTGGCTGCCGCTATTTTCGGGACGGATGCCATCAGAAAACCTTGGCCGCTGGGGCTTCTGGCTGACCTTTTTAGGCTTCAACGGTACGTTCCTGATCATGCACTGGACGGGCCTTTTAGGTATGCCCCGCCGAGTTTATACCTACGAGGCTGGCTCAGGATGGGAAATTTATAACTTGCTCTCATCAGTGAGTAGTTTTGTTTTGTCAGCAGGCATCGCCATGGTGCTGCTAGATATAGCGTTGCACTTCCGCTTTGGTAAGCCCGCTAAACATAACCCTTGGAATGCTGACACGTTGGAGTGGGCGAACAGCATGCCTCCCAGCGCCTATAATTTTGTTAGCCTGCCTAACGTCGAAACTCGCCACCCGCTGTGGGACGACCCTAACTTGCCTTACACCATGGCAGAAGGAAAGCATGGGTTAGCGGTACCGGTCCATGGTCGGCGGGAAATGTGGGGCACCGACCCGATCACCGGAAAAGTACGGGAAATTATTCACCTGCCAGGCAACTCCTGGTGGCCGCTATTGGCAGCAGCAGCGTTGGCAGTGGTGTGTATTAGCTTGCTAGTACGCGTGTATGCGCTGGCAGGTATTTTTGTACTGATTGCTGGCGTGTTTTTACTACGCTGGTCGTGGGAAAACGGCGCTCATCCTATCGCCGCACCGGAGGCCGCTGTTGCCCCAGGTGACCCGCCGCTTCACTCTCGCACCATGGATGGGCCAGGGCTATGGGCAATGGCGGTGTTCTTGCTGGCCAACGGCTCATTTTTTCTTTCCTACCTATTTGGCTGGTTTTATCTTTGGACGGTGTCGCCGGAGTGGCGTATGCCAGACACGTCGCCGCTTTCGCTACCCTTGCTGGTCACTGCGGGCATCGCGATAGCGGCGGGCGCTGTGGTGATGGAAAAAATGGTAAGAAGGCTGCGTCATCAGTGTGATGAGCGGTTGGGCGTAGGCTTGTATCTGGCTGGCGCGCTGGGGGCTGTACAAGTCGTGTTAACCGGGTGGGTGCTGTACAGCGCCAACCTGTCACCGACCCAAACCAGTCATGATGCGGTGTTACTGGTAGGGTTGATATATGTGCTATTTCATGGGGGGTTGGCCGTGGTTCTTACGCTGATGCAAGGCTTACGCGTGGGCTATGGCTATGTGGGTGCCCATGCGCCTTTCGAGCCAGCGGTTGTTGCTCAGCTTTGGCGCTATAACGTGGTGACTTTCTTGGTATTAGTGGGTTCAATCGCCGTACTGCCCCGCGTAGTAGGAGGGTAATCGCCATGGACACCATGCTGAAACGCCTGCATTTAACACATCCACTGCACTTTGTGGTGGGTCTCACACTGTGGTGCATTTGGTTTATTGCTGTTTATGGTGGGCACGCGGTGGCTTGTGAAGCCTTTGCCCCTGCACCTGAGCAAGGCGTTTTTACGTTGCTAAACGGCGGGCTGCTGATAGTCAGCATCGTGACTACCGGGTTGCTGCTGTTGCTGACCTGGGGGTGTTATCTGGTAGCGAAACAGCACCAGGGGCGAGATCGATTCAATGCCGTGGTATCGGCGTGGCTATATCTGTTCTCTGCCTTCAGTGTCGTGTTTGTGGCGCTGCCCATTATGGGTGTGCCACCTTGCCTGTAACACGGTTGACGAGCGATGGTTGATGAAGAACGTCAGCGCCAAGAGGCAGAGCCGGTAGAGGCACCGCTTTATAGCCTGCACGGCATGTGGTGTACCAGCTGTGCGTTGGCCGTGGAGGGCACGCTGAAGCGCCTACCAGGCGTCGTTGAGGCGAGCGTTCACTATCCAACGGCGACGGTATGGGTCAAAGGCACCCCTAAGGCCATCCAGCTGGCTGCATTGGCGCCCAGCGTCAGACGAATTGGCTATCGGTTAACGGCGCTTGAAGGTGTTCAAGATGCCCATACTCGCCTTGAAAAAGAGAGCCGTTATCTGGTGCTTCGGCTCATTGTCGGCGCAGTGTTCGGTATGTGGACGATGCTGGCATCGCTGCTTATTTACGCTGGCGCGCTACCTACTCCGCAGCTAGAAAGTGTGTTGGCATGGATCTCTGGTGCATTTGCACTACCCGTGGTGCTCTATTCAGGATTCCCTTTCTATCGAGCAGGATGGCGCACGCTGCAGGCTAAGCGCCCCGGTATGGATGTGCTGGTAAGCTTAGGTGTAGCGGGGGCGATGCTGGTATCGGTAGGGCTTTTGTGGCGTGGCTCGGTAGAGGTGTATTTTGATACCGCTGTCATGCTGATTGTGCTTTTGCTCGTTGGGCGGCTGGTGGAAACCCTATGCAGACAGCGTGGGTTAAAAGCTTTTGAAGGGTTGGTGCTGCCTAGCATGAGGGTGGCCGTATGGCAGCGCGATCAGCGCATAACGCTGCCTGCCGAGGAGGTGGCCTTGCACGCGCAAATTGAAGTGGCTCCCGGTGAGCGTATCGCGTTAGATG
>SKHS01000093.1 GCA_007116835.1 Halomonas sp. | reverse complement strand
TAAAAATCATGTAGCCTCAAAATCTGCACGTTAGCCAGGCGGAGCCGAACCAAAATGCGCTTCTTCACACCTAGTAAAGGGTTGATTGGTGTCGATATTACCTCGACGGCCGTCAAGCTATTAGAGCTCCGATCGTGCAGCACTAGTGGTCAAACAAAAAGCGGTCAACAACAGCGCTCTCCAAACGAACGTTATCAACTAGACAGTCATGCTGTGCAGCCACTTCGCGAAAACGCAGTCGTAGAGCGGCGTATTCGCGACATTAATGAGGTGGTGGCTGCTCTCAAACGTGCGGTAGAGCAAGCAAACCCTGCTACGCGTAAAGCGGCGGTGGCCATTCCGGCGAGCGCCACGATTAGCAAAACGCTTCGTTTCCCTGCGGCGTTAAGTGAAGATGAAATCGAAGAGCGTATAGCCGCCGAGTCAGACCGCTATATCCCGTTTCCGTTCAGTGATGTGGCATTCGATTTTCAGCGCTTGGATGTTCAGGGACTGGCGATAAAAGACGGTGTATCTGACGCACCGGATGAGGATCAGCAGGAGGTCATATTGGTGGCTTGCCGCCAGCAGGATGTGCGCCAGCTGACGGACATAGTGGAGCGTGCTGAGCTGGAGCCAGTCGCGGTTGACCTGACAACCTTGGCGATGGAGCGAGCGTTAGCCGGGCAGTACAAGCGCTCAGTGGGGGAGCATGGTATAGCTGACTGTGTCGGGCTAGTTAATATAGGGGCTAGTATGAGCGCCTTGCATGTTGTCCGTGGCGGTCGAGTTGTGTATAGCCGCGAGACGCTGTTTGGTGGTCGCCAGCTCACAGAGACGATTTGTGAGTACTACCGTATGAGGGTTGAAGAGGCCGAGTTTGCGAAAATACATGGCGGCCTAGCTCACGACTACCAAGCAAAAGTACTGGCACCTTTTATCGCGACGCTAGTACAACAGGTCAGACGTTTACTGCAGCTCTATTACGCTGTAGGTGGGCAGTATGACGTTCAGCAGATTATATTGGCTGGGGGTTCCAGCGTGATTCCGGGTTTGGCACTGCGCATTGCCGATGAAAGCGGTATCCCCGTCACTATCGCCAACCCGTTCCAGCAGATGCGCATTAATAAGCGGCTAAACATGGAGGCGTTAAGCAAGGATGCCCCAGCGATGCTGACGGCCAGTGGATTGGCGATGAGGGTGGGTTAATGAGCGTGACGATCAATTTTTTACCCTGGCGCGAAGTGCGCCGAGAGAAGCGTACGCGGCAGTTTTATGGCGTTGTGTTGTTAATGCTGTTGGCGGGCGTGGCGTTTGGTTTATTCGTTTTGCATGGTTATCAGCAGCAGCTGGCTGCCCAGCAACAGCGCAATTCGTACTTATCTGCGCACATTGCACGGCTCAATAATGACATTGCCGATGGGCGACGTTATCAGGATGACGCCGAACGCTTGGCAGAGCAGCTGGCAGTATTCCATATGCTAGATAACGAACGCACAAGTACGGTGCGGCTGTTTAACGATATCGCGGCGAGCGTGGTGGACGGCGTCGTCTATCAGCGCCTGTCTCGCACTAATGAGCATGTGAGCCTGTCTGCAGTAGCCAGTAACGAGCGTCAAGTGTCTGAGCAGCTTCGCCAAATTGCCAATATGCCAGGGTTTGGTGTGCCGCAGTTGTCAGAGGTTGCCAGCGAGCAGAACGGCAGTCAGCACGTTTTTCAGTTTCAGGTAAACCAACGGCCGCCTGGTCAGTCAGCCTCTTCTATGGAGGTGGCACCATGACGTTAAATCGTGAACGTTTTAAAGATGAGTGGCAGCGCCTGCAAAATGTTGACTGGCAATCGTTGGATATCAAACAAGCGGGTGAGTGGCCATCGTTGCTGAAAATGTTAGTTGCACTGCTTGTGTTTGCGCTTGCTTTTGCAGCTATGTATGGGTGGCAGGTGGTGGGGGCGCGGGACTTACTTGCCGCCGAGCAGCGCCAAGAAGCGCACTTATTAGAAGCGTATCGGCATAATGCCTCTGAAGCCGCCTTGTTACCCGATAGGCATCGTCAAGTAGCTGTGCTTGAAGACCAGATGGCGCAGAGACAAGCGATGTTGCCGACCAGTGCAGAGATCCCTTCATTATTGGACAGCATTAGTGACGCTGCTATCGCGCATCGACTTATCATTGAGTCGGTTCATTTAAAGCCCACAGTGAGCAGCGCGCACTATATTGAGCACCCTTTCGATATCCAGGTACGTGGGGGCTATCATGCGCTAGCGCAATTTGCGGCGGACATTAGTAATTTAGCGCGAGTGGTGACCCAGCATGATTTGATGCTCTCGCCGGTAGATCATTATGGCGACACTCTACATAGCGGCGACATGCTACGAATGACGCTGCTTGCGCGCACCTACAGCTACAAGGCGGTTTTAGCAGAGGAGGGGCTCACGCCGTGAAACGCTTCTTGTTAATCCTGCTGTGTGCTGCTGGTTTGGCGGGCTGTAGCGACCCACAGCTTGAGCAACTAGACCAAACTCTGGAAGAGATACGTCGCTCTACTGAAGGGCCAGCGGCCTCTGTGGTGAGCACGCTGCCAGTCTATCAGTCGCTTGATTATCGTTATGGCGATATGCGCAGCCCTTTTCTAGCGCCGCAGGGAGTGCGCGAAGCCGGGCACGAAGGAGCGTATGGCGATGAAGCGACGGTTGAACAGACAATGAGTGCGTTAACACCTGATCAGCAGCGCTCGCCAGAGCCTTTAGAGCGCTTCGAGCTGCAAACGCTGCGCTTGGTAGGAACGCTGCGGATGGGCGAGCAGCAAGCGGCATTGATTGAATCGCCTGAGGGAGACATCGTCAGCGTTCGAAAAGGTAACTATCTAGGCCCCCATCATGGTTTTATTGACCGCATTGGATCGCAAGACATTATCGTTGTTGAACGCGTTTTTAGCCCTCAACAGGGTTGGCAGGAGCGTCAGGTGACGCTCACTCTTGAGGAATAGCGTTTTCACTCGCTATCAGATACGGATATCACTTATGGCTGCTATAGGTTATCGAACGTTGCTGTTGTTGATTGCTTTAATACCGTCGTTCAGCATGGCGTCAGTGCTCACGAGCGTCGATGTGCGTCAAACTAGTCGTAACGACACCGAGCTTGTGTTGCAGTTCAGCGGTGGCGTTGCCCAGCTCAGCGGCTACCGGCTAGCAGCGCCACCGCGTTTAGCGCTTGATTTAGCCGGTGCACAAAGTGCTTTAACCCAACGCCGTGTAGCGGTCGAAAACAGCGTTGTTAAGAGCGTTACCGTTTTAGAAGGCAGCGGGCGAACGCGTCTCGTGATTGATTTGAATGAAGCCCGTGGTTACACCTCTCGTGTAGTTGGTGATCAGTTAAGAGTTGCCCTCGTCTCAGAGAGCTCCGCGTCTATGCCAGCGCCTCAGGCTACTCAACTGCCTAGCCAAGGGCCCCGTATTGAAAACATTGATTTCCGGGGTGGTGTGAATGGCGCGGGGCGGGTGCTGGTCACGTTTGATCGCAGCGGTGTTATCGCTAATGTGCGAGAGGACAGTCGTGGAAACGTGATTGCTGAGCTGCCAGACGTGACGATATCGGATGCTCTCAATCACATCTATGACGTGGCGGACTTTGCCACCCCGGTTACGCGCATTACGCCACGGGTTGGTCAACAGGGTACGCAGCTGGAGCTACAGGTTAATGGCCCTAGCGCGATGGTGTCAGCGCAGAGTGGCCGCACCTTAACCATTGACGTTCAGCCAGTAAGCCAAGCGCCCCCGCCAGAGCGCGAGCAGCACAGTAATGCATTTACCGGCGAACGGCTGAGCCTCAATTTTCAAGATATTGACGTGCGGACAGCCCTTGCCAAGCTGGCAGAGTTTACCGGGCTTAATCTGGTGGCCAGCGATAGTGTCTCAGGCCGCATGACACTCACGCTGAACGATGTGCCCTGGGATCAGGCATTAGCGTTGATTTTGCAGAGCCAGGGGTTGTCGAGCCGCAAGCAGGGCAATGTTATTGTCGTCGCACCCGCAAGCGAGCTAGTTGCACTTGAACGGCAAGAGATCGAGTCGCGCGCTCAGCGTGACACATTAGCGCCCTTGGTGACCGAGTTTATTGCCGTAAAATATGCCCGTGCTGAAGATCTGGCACAGTTACTGCGGGGTGGCGATGGTTTTGGCCTGTTAACCGACCGTGGGCGTGTCAGTATTGATCAGCGCACGAACACGCTGCTGGTACAAGATACCGCAGAGCAAGTGCGCGATATTATGCGTACCTTAGACCGTTTGGATGTCGCCGTGCGCCAGGTACAAATTGAAGCCAGGATTGTCATCGCCCGAGATGCGACATCGCGGGAACTAGGCATCAATTGGGGAGCGTCGACGACCCGAGGTTTTCAGCAAAATGAAAGCAGCGCATTTGAGCGGCGAAATGTTAACCCCGACCGAATTAATCGAACCAGGGCAGGGCTGGCGGTTGACTTGGGCTCCTCGGCGGCTGCCACCAACGGGTTTAGCTTTGGCTACCTGTCTGGTGATATCTTACTTGACCTTGAGTTACGCGCTCTAGAGAGCGAAGGTAAAAGCCAAACGATTTCCCAGCCGCGGGTGATCACCGCTAACCAGCGTACGGCAATCATTCGCCAGGGTGAGGAGCGTGCTTTCCAAAGTGTCGATGCCCAGGGGAATCCTGATACTGAATTTAAAGAGGCCGAGCTTTCCTTGGAAGTAACGCCGCAGATTACGCCTGATAACCGCATTATTATGGATTTAGTTATTAAAAATGACAGCTTCCGTGAAAGCGGATTTGGTGGGGAGCCACCGATTGATACCAACCAAATTCAAACACAAGTGTTAGTTGATGATGGTCAAACGGTAGTGTTAGGCGGTATTTTGACAACAGAGCAGTTGAGCAAGATAGCGAAAACGCCGCTGCTGGGGGATCTTCCCCTACTTGGGCGGCTGTTTCGCTACACCGAAGAGAGCAATGAAAAGGTAGAGTTATTGGTCTTTATTACTCCACGACTACTTGATGATGGCTTGGCGGTTCGCTGATGCAGGATTTACCCAATCTTTATCTAATAGGCCCCATGGGGGCTGGTAAAAGTACCATAGGCCGCTTACTTGCAGCGGAACTGTCACGCCCGTTTTTTGACAGCGATCACGCCATACAAGACCGCTGCGGTGCGGATATTCCTTGGATTTTTGACGTTGAAGGTGAGCCTGGTTTTCGTCAGCGCGAAAGCCAAATGATTGATGAACTCACTCAGTTGCCCAATGTAGTGGTGGCTACCGGCGGTGGTGCGGTACTGCGTGAGGAAAACCGCCGTGCTCTACGCGAGCGTGGCACCGTGATCTATTTGCTAACCACTGTCGATCAACAGCTGAAACGTACCGCTAAAGACCGTAATCGCCCGCTGCTGCAGTGCGATAACCGTGAACAGGTGTTGATCGATATGTTCGCCACCCGTGATCCGCTGTACCGGGCAACGTCCGACATCACTGTGCGCACTGACCGCCGTAGCCCGCGCGCCGTGGTTAATGAAATTCTGCGGCGTGTTCACCGCTTGGTTGACCCGCTGGAAATTGCGCGGGTAAAGAGCAAAAAGGTATCGCAATGACTGAAATGACAAGTGCTCAGCGCACACTCACTGTCGCGCTAGGCGAGCGAAGTTACCCCATTCATATCGGCGTTGGACTGTTAACGCGCGCCAATGTGCTGGTGCCTTACCTTGCTGGCCAGCAGGTGATGGTGGTGACCAATGAGACTATCGCGCCGCTCTATTTAGAAGCGCTCTGTGCCAGTTTGCCGGATCATTTAGAGGTTCGCACCGTGGTGTTGCCTGACGGCGAACAGTACAAAACCATTGAGCAAGTAAGCCGGATTTGGGATGCGCTGTTAGATGCGGGTTTCAATCGCCGCTGTACGCTGGTTGCTTTAGGGGGCGGTGTGATTGGCGATATGGTTGGTTATGCCGCAGCCGCTTATCAGCGTGGCGTGGCTTTTATTCAGGTGCCAACTACGCTGCTTTCCCAGGTTGATTCCTCGGTGGGCGGCAAAACCGGCGTCAATCATCCGCTGGGTAAAAACATGATTGGCGCATTTTGGCAGCCAAAAGCCGTCATCGTTGATATCGATACCTTAACCACGCTGCCTGGGCGAGAGCTTTCGGCTGGCTTGGCGGAGGTGATCAAATATGGCCTGATTCGCGACGAGCGTTTCCTAGGCTGGCTAGAAGAGAACATGCAGGCGCTACGCAGTGTTGAGCCTGCAGTGATTGCTGAAGCGATTGCCCAAAGCTGCCAGATTAAAGCTGATATTGTGGCGGAAGATGAAACCGAGCAGGGTGTTCGTGCGTTGCTGAACCTAGGCCATACCTTCGGTCATGCCATTGAAGCGCATCAAGGTTACGGCAATTGGCTGCATGGCGAAGCCGTTGGCGCTGGGATGGCGATGGCTGCCACGCTTTCTTATCAGCTTGGCTGGATTGATAGCAGGGCGCTGGCGCGTGCTAACGCAGTGATTGAGAGTGCCGGACTGCCCTTAGCAGCCCCCGCAGACATGCTGGCTGACGACTTTTTATCGCGGATGCGCCTCGATAAGAAGAACATTGATGAAAAACTCCGCTTGGTATTATTAACAGCACCTGGCACCGCATGTATCAGCGATGCAACGCCACCTGACACGCTGCGCGAGCTACTCAATCACTATCCGCGTAGTTAATAGCAGCTAAAAGGCCGCGTAAGGCTCACTATCCTTCTACTGAAAACCCGCTGTTGCGGGTTTTTTTTGATTCTTTTTTTGGCT
>SKHS01000244.1 GCA_007116835.1 Halomonas sp. | reverse complement strand
GAGCGCTTTTCTTCCTACTTGGGTCTGGACTTCAATCGCATAAAATCCCGACCTGACTTTGACGAGATGTGCCACTACGGCGCTATTGCGTCATGAAACTGTCCGAACCATTGTTTGGTGTATAGGCATACAGTCTGTTCACTTCTACCCTCATGGGGTATGGTTCCTGGGTTTACTTTCATCCATGTTACCTATTTATTACGAACTCGGTGGTCCATTTACCCATGTTGCGAATTCTTCATTCGCTGCCCCGCACGCATAAATTATTACTGTTACCCGTGGCCACCATGGTCACTGTGCTGGGCGCACAAAAATTGATAACGACCTACCAGGATATAAACCGACCCCACACTTCACTGGAGAGCGTGTTATTACCGCTCCCTAGCGACTCGGCTCCTGGAGTTCCTTCGCTGCGCCAAGAGCGCACCCCTGTTGCAGAAGCGATCGACCGCGCATCACGTGCCCTCGACGCCACGCGGGACCACATCCCACTGGACGATCTCGCCGCAACGGAGCTTGTCCACTTAGATATGATTACCAGTGCTGAAGCCTCTATGGCTAGCAACCCTAAACCGGCAGCCCAGCTAGATGATGGGGCGCTGCATATGGCAATTGTGCTAGGCACGCTTACCAGCGGCATGCTCAATATCGACGATACAGCCTCCGCTGATATTGCCGATGCTACGTCTTATGAAGATTATGGCGTTGAGTTATTCGACGACATTTCATTTCTGGAACTTGAGCTCGCCGTCGATGAGCCTTTTGTACCTAAGTGGAAAACGCACCTTGTTGAATCTGGCGAAACATTTGCGCTAATTGCACAAAATAAACTGGGCCTTGGCTACAGCGAAGTCATTGCGCTTCTGGAAGACCTACCTGATCCACGTATTTTTACCCATTGGCAAGCAGGCCATAGTTTTGACTATCAGTTAGATGAAGATGGTCGATTGTTGTCATTACGCATGATGAAGAATGTGCGTGACGGTGTGTTGTTAGAGCGTGAAGAAACGGATTTTGCCGTTACCACGATCGAACGCCAGGGCGAAGCGGTTCAACGACTTTACGCGGGTAGTATCAGTGGTAGCTTTGCCCGCTCTGCGCAGGCCACCGGCTTAACTAGCAGCAATGTGACTGAGCTCACTCGCCTGCTTGAAAAGAAGCTTGATTTTCGGCGCGACAGCCGCCGTGGCGATCGCTTCCAGGTGCTGATTGAGTCTGACATGATTGATGGACAGCCACTCGATTCCCGGGTCTTAGCGGTGCAATATGATGGCGAGCGCATGGATTTAACCCTCGTTCGCAATGCCAACGACGATAATTTTTATACTCCGGAAGGCAGTAGTTTAGATCCTGCGTTTGCACGCTACCCATTTGAAGGTAACTACCGCTTAAGCTCCGGTTTCAACCCTCGCCGCAAGCACCCGGTCACTGGCCGAATCAGCCCTCATAACGGCACTGACTTTGCAATGCCCGTTGGGACGCCGATTGTTGCGCCTGCCAATGGCCGCGTTGAGCGGGTTGGTAACCATCATGCTGCTGGCCGTTACATCGTGGTTCGCCATGATAACGGCTATCGAACCCGTTACCTGCACCTATCCCGCCCGTTAGTCAATCAGGGTGAGCGCGTTGAGATGGGAGAACGCATTGCACTTTCAGGCAATACAGGGCGTAGCACAGGGCCTCACCTTCACTACGAGGTCATCGTTAACAACACCCCTGTTAATGCAATGACGGTCGATTTGCCGGAAAACACCAGCCTAAGCGGCAATTCATTGATTGCTTTCCAACGTCATGCAGCGCCTATGCTTGCCGCCCTAACCAGCGGTGAAACAGGCACCATTAACGTTGCCAACTACCAACGCCAACGCAGTGACGACTGAGTAAGCCTCACTCATTCATATGAATGCCGCCCATTTGCAAAACGTGGGCGGCATTCGTGTTTATGGCACTTGGCCATCTGCGTTTTAAACCGTCTGGGATAACGCTGCTAGCAACGCTGCATCGCGGCGATAAACATCATCACGAAACTCAACCTCCCCCTGTGCATCCGGCCAAGCAGTTAGATAGTGCAGCGCCACAGGAATGCGCTGTGGCAGATTAACATTTCGGTCACTGCCACTGCTGTTAAGCAAGGTCGTGAGTTGGTAACGACTGCCGCTGTCTTGAAGCAGCAGCTGCGCAAACTCCCTAACGCCTTCCACGCGCACACAACCAGAGCTTAGCGCACGCTGGTCGCGCTGAAACAGGCCTCTGGCTGGCGTATCGTGAAGATAGATCATGTCACTGTTAGGAAAGCGTACCACCACACGCCCCAACGGATTCGCTCCCCCGGCAGCTTGTCGTAACATAACGCTTCCTGGCCGCTGCCAGTCAATCGAATCAGCGTCTAAACGCTCTCCTGAAGGGCTCAACACCTGGATGTTGCGACGCGCCAAATAGCCGGGGTCTCTGCGCACTTGGGGCAGCACATCTTCACGCATGATAGTCGGCGGTATCGTCCACGAGGGGTTTATCGTTAAGTGGCTAATCGATGAATGGATAATAGGGGTTTCACGCTGTGGCGTACCCACCACCACTCTAGCATCCCACCGTTCGCCATTAGGCCGAAGGTAGTGCAGCCGATACCCGGCAATATCCACCCACACCCGAGGGCCGGTTTGAGCAGGCCTGATCCAACGAGCGCGCTCTAGGTTGACACGCAGTTGATCAATACGCGCGGTGATTGGTGTGTTTAGCGCCAGGCGCGTTCGCTCACCCACCACCCCATCAACCTGCAGCTGGTGACGACGTTGGAAATATTTAACCGCGCGCTCTAGCTCAGTATCAAACGCACGTGCATCTCCCACCGCCGATTGCACGCTAATCATGGGGTACGCACTGCTATCTGCCGCTAGCAGGTTGGTGTCTCCCCAGTAGGCCAAGCGCTGCCGCAATACCTGCACGTCATCGTGGGTATCCCCAGGGCGCAACGCCTCATCACGGCCGGCCAAATAGGGAACGCTACCTTGCAAGGCAAGACGACGGTACTGGCTTAGCGCCTCACGCAGTTGGGCATATTCCACTGACGCTGGTCGCGCAGCGGCCAATGCTTGGTCGACATCACCATTTTGTACTGCATGAACAATGCTCAGTAATGCGTAACTGCGCTCAGGCCGTGGAATATCCCAGTTCGGCTCGACCTCTTTGGGATTCACTTTACCCCGTGACAAGTGCTCAAGCGCCAGTAGCAATGCGCTTGTCGCTTTGATATCAAAATCGACCTGCGCTGAGCTACCCGACTGCTGACTATTGTGAAATGCGTTAAGCAGAGTATCCGCATGATAATCACTGGGTCGCAATCCATCATCTTCAAGACTGTTTAACGCACTTACCAACGCCTCAACACGCTGCTCCTGCTGCCAAATAGGCTCGTGATTGAGCCATTGGTAAAACTTGCCCACAGGTAATGCTGCACTTTTTTGCTCTTCCATACGCAGGGCTAAAGCCTGCCCCAGAGAGGCTGCATCCGCGTGGGCACTGCTGACGAGGTTCGGCGACTGATTCAGTGTCAGACATAGAGCCAACCCTATCGCCCATCGTCTTATTAACGGTGTCTCGTTCATCGCCCCTCCTTGCGTTACTATTCATCATCGGTGCGGCACTTCCTTTCATCATAGCCGTTTATGCACACCCTTCGTTGATATCGAGATTACACCCTATGTTTTTTCGCCTACGTGCCTCTACTGCTCTTGCTGCTCTGCCCTTCGCGTTATTAAGTGCTCCTCTGCAAGCAGCTAGCTTTTTCGCCCAACTAGCCGCCGCACCGCCCGCAGGTGTTTCCCCCCTGCATCATCAGCTGCTCCAGTTAGCACCGTCTGCGACACCCGAGGCACTAAGGCTCGCGGCCCAGTCACTCAGCTGTGCGGACCCCTCTGCTGAACGCTTAGCGGTGATTGACTACTCGCTGCCTTCCACCGAGCCCCGCATGTGGGTCTTTGACCTACGTCAGCATGCCTTGCTGTTTGAAGAGCTGGTGTCTCATGGGCAAGGCTCTGGCGATGCGTTGGCGGAAGTGTTTTCTAATATCCCAGAAAGCCACCAGTCCAGCATTGGCCTGTTTCGTACAATGAATAGTTACTATGGCAGAAACGGTTACTCACTGCGCTTAGATGGCCTAGAAGCAGAGATTAATGACCTCGCATTTGAACGCGCCATTGTGATTCATGGAGCCGACTATGTTAGCGATGAGTTTATCGTGCAAACCGGCAGGCTTGGGCGCAGCCACGGCTGCCCTGCCGTACGTGAAGATATCACTTATCCGCTGATCGACAGCTTGAAAGAAAACCAGTATGTATTCGCCTATTATCCCGATGAGGAGTGGTTAGCCACATCGCAGTTTCTTCGCTGCCCAGAAGACAGTGCTACCCACCTCGCCCAACGCTAATCTATCGACCCAGCGCCAATCGGTTGATCCACCCCAATCGGTTGGCCCATTGGTAACCAGTAGCCTGTCACACGGTATACCCTATGCAGCTAGTGCGGCGGTATTAAGAAGCCTCGTTTTCTAACCTGCCTAAGACTGATTTTCATCATTAATACGGCGCAACGCCAGCACGCATGGCATTCACCTGCAATAATTTGTGACAAAACATCACAAAGCATTTCACTATCCTTGCAGGTACTGATCATGTTTGCGTTTATGACCCCTTATCAAACGATCCACCGCTTAGAGCAAGAAGTTGCAGCGCTGACGGCCCAACTACAGGCCGAAAAGGAGCGCAATAGTTGTCGTGCGATAAGCTTAATGACACCCGTCGAATCGCTCAGCATGCTTCAGGCCAGAGGCGCAGATATGCTTTGCTCGCTTAGCAAAGGCGTGGAAGCTCATTCTCAGCACCTTGCCGCTGAACGCGCCACGCTAACGGACACCTTTACCCGACTGCACAATGCTGAGCAAGTCATGGAAACCCTGCAACAACACCGCCAACGCTGTCAGCAAATAGATGCGTATTTATCGTCCCCGTTAGTGACTGAGCAAGCCTTTCATGATATCCGCCAGCTCAGTGTCGAATTAGCGCATAGCGCCGGACATACCCAAGCGCTCGCTATCACTACTGCCTTGGAGGTCGCTCACTTTCCTGAACAACAGCCAGGCATGCCAGTGATTGTTCGGGATCTGCAACAGCTAGCAGAGCACTCTCAACAATTAGCGCACCAGCTAGCACAGTGGATTGAACGTACCGCCTCGCAGGTTAGCGAGGATGCCAGGATCCGTGCCTATCAGCAGAGCGAAATCTGTGTATTAACCAGCGCTGCACAGGCCGCCGAGCAGGTCATTGAGCAACTGATCGATCAGTCACGCCACATGTATAAAGTCATCCATCACAGTACAACAACCGCTTATTTACACGCCGCCAAATTAGAGCATGCCGTATGGAAAAGCCGACTTTATAAACAGCTGCTTTCTGCACAGCTAGACGATAGCTTAGAAGATCATCAGCACTGCACGCTTGGCCACTGGTACTTTATGGGCGATGGTCGTCGCTACCAGCAAACCAAAGAGTACAGAGCATTGGCGGCTCCCCATAAGCGCTTTCACGAAAGTGGTTTAGATGCGCTGAAATTTGCTCGCCAAGGCGACCATAATGGCCAGCTAGCCGCTCTGGCCGTCATGGAAGAGGCAAGCAACCAGCTAGCGCGACAGCTCGACCAATTGATGGAGCATGCGGTGTATGAGGCCTCTCTTTCGACAGAGCGCTCTTCTCCCCTTGAGGGCTCCCCTTGATGTTCACGCCCCTAGCCAACGTACACATATCACGTGCTTTTATGCCATGCTGAGTAGGTAAACTCTTTTTACTGACGCACTCAACAGGGAAATGATATGTCGCAGGTCAAAAAGCTAGATCTTGCCTTACAGGGCGGGGGAGCCCACGGTGCTTATACGTGGGGTGTTATTGACAGGCTATTAGAAGATGACCGTATCGAGATAGAGGGCATCAGCGGGACCAGCGCAGGTGCTATGAACGGAGTCGTCATGGCTGACGCTCTCACCCGTGGTAATAAAGAAACGGCCCGCAAAGCACTGCATGACTTCTGGCAAGCCGTTAGCAGAGCAGGCATGTCAAGCCCAATTCGACGTTCGCCATTGGACGTGCTGACGGGCAACTGGAGCCTCGACAATTCGCCAGGTTATGTGGCAATGGATCTTATGAGCCGGCTGGTGTCGCCGTATCAATTCAACCCTCTGAATATTAACCCGCTGCGCGACATTGTCGCTGAGCACGTTGATTTTGAGCGCGTACGTCGCTGCGATAAACTCAAGCTGTTTGTGGCGGCCACTAACGTGCGTAGCGGTAAACAGCGAGTATTTAGCCGCGAAGAAATGAGTATCGACGCGGTGATGGCATCCGCATGCCTGCCGTTTGTATTTCAAGCAGTGGAGATAGATGGAGAGGCATACTGGGATGGTGGTTACATGGGCAACCCTGCACTTTTTCCTTTAATGGAAGAGTGCAGCGCACGCGATATTATGCTGGTGCAAATTAACCCGATCAGCCGAGACGAAGTGCCTACGTCGGCCTCCGCGATCATGAATCGCTTGAATGAAATTACGTTTAACTCTGCGCTCATTAAAGAAATTCGCATGATCGCGATGCTTAAGCGCACCCTAGAAGAACAGGGTGTCGAAAACTGCTACCAGCAGGCGCTTTTCCACCGCATTAGTGGCGAACAGGCGCTAGAGGATCTGTCTGTCTCTAGCAAAATGAACTCAGAATGGGCGTTTCTATGCTACTTGTTTGATCAAGGGCGTGCCGCCACCGAACGTTGGTTAGCAACTCACTTTGAAGCGATTGGCAAACAGTCAACGCTGGATATTGAAGCGGTTT
>SKHS01000242.1 GCA_007116835.1 Halomonas sp. | reverse complement strand
TGCATGCGCCGTTTACGCTCCATGAGCGCTTAGTTGAAATGATTGAACGGGAAGCCCTGATTGCCCGCAAAGGTAAGCGTGGGCACATCATTATTAAGTGCAATTCGCTGACGGAACCTAAGTTGATTAAAGCGCTCTATCGCGCCTCGCAGGCAGGCGTGGAGTGTGATTTGATTATTCGTGGCATGTGCTGTTTGAAGCCGGGTATTGAGGGCGTCTCCGACAATATCCGCGTACGCTCAATTATTGGGCGCTTTTTAGAACACACCCGCGTTTTCCACTTCCATAACGATGGCAAACCGGAAACATGGTGCTCAAGCGCTGATTTTATGTCGCGCAACATGTTCCACCGTGTAGAGACCTGCTTCCCATTATTAGATAAAAAGCTCGCCACCCGGGTGCGTAAGGACTTAGAAACCTATCTTGTTGATAACTGCCAAAGCTGGCTGCTTAAAAGCGATGGCAGCTATCAGTTACAGGACCCAGGCAACGGCGACGCGATCAGTGCCCAGGAAACGCTGCTCTACGCCTATGCATCTAAGAGCTAGCGGCCTCTAGACTCGCGGTTACAGCTAATACCCCCAACGCCGCAAGCGTCGGGGAACGGCGTGAACTCACGCGTAGCGCTGGCGCAGTTGTTTAGCAGCTTCCACCATATTGTCGAGGGCAGGCTCTACTTCTGCCCAGCCACGGGTTTTTAAGCCGCAATCAGGGTTCACCCACAGCCGTTCGGCGGGAATTTTTTCCAGCGCTTTCTCCATCAGCGCCACCATCCAGGCAACGTCAGGAATGTTAGGCGTGTGGATATCGTAAACCCCTGGCCCAATTTCATTTGGGTACGCAAAGTCTTGGAAAGCGTCCAGCAGCTCCATATCCGAACGCGAGGTTTCGATGGTAATCACATCGGCGTCTAACGCAGCGATGGCGCCAATGATGTCATTAAACTCCGAGTAGCACATATGGGTGTGAATTTGGGTGCTGTCCGCGACTCCTGCGGCACTTAGCTGGAAGCTCTCTACCGCCCAATCAAGATAAGCCTGCCACTCGTGTTGGCGCAGCGGTAAGCCTTCACGCAGCGCAGGTTCGTCAATTTGAATCACCTGAATACCGGCTTTTTCCAAATCTACTACTTCGTCACGTAGCGCCAGGGCAATCTGACGACAGGTGGTTGCACGGGGCTGGTCATCACGCACAAACGACCACTGCAAAATTGTTACTGGCCCTGTCAGCATGCCTTTCATGGGTTTATCGGTGAGCGACTGCGCGTATTCACTCCAGCGAACGGTCATCGGCACTGGGCGGGTAACATCACCAAAGATAATCGGCGGTTTCACGCAGCGAGAACCATAACTTTGCACCCAGCCAAAGCGCGTAAAGGCAAAGCCATCAAGTTGTTCACCAAAGTATTCCACCATGTCGTTGCGCTCGGCTTCGCCGTGAACGGGCACGTCTAAACCAAGCGCTTCCTGGCGCTCAACGACATACGCGATCTCTTCGCGCATACGCGCTTCGTAATCTGCCTGGCTCAACTCGCCTGCTTTAAATGCACGGCGGGCAGCGCGTATTTCGCCGGTTTGCGGAAAGGAGCCAATGGTCGTGGTGGGAAACAGTGGCAGTGCAAGCGCTCGACGCTGAGACACGCTGCGCTGGGCATAAGGCGACTGACGCTGGCTATCTTGAGCCGTTATCGCCGACAGGCGAGCACTTACCGCAGGCTGGTGAATACGCGTTGATTCTCGGCGTGCGTCCAGGGCGCGGGTAGCCTCGCTCACCCGCTGCTCATCAATAGACGTTGCTCGGTTATCAATCAGCCTGGTGAGAGTCACTATCTCATCCAACTTTTGACGCGCAAACGCTAGCCAGCCAACCAGTTCACTATCCAGCTCAGTTTCCTGAGTAAGATCTACCGGAACGTGTAGCAGTGAACAGCTGGGGGCGAGCCATAGCCGCTGGCCGAGGCGTACTTTTAACGGTAGTAACCGTTCACGCAACGCGGCTAAGTCAGCGCGCCAAATATTACGTCCATCCACTAACCCAACCGAAAGCACTTGATGGGGGCTTAAACGATCAATCACACTCTCTACCTGAGCGGGAGCACGCACAGCATCAATATGTAACCCTGCCACTGGCAGGCGAGTAGCAAGAGAAAGGTTATCGCCCAGCGCACCAAAGTAGGTGGCGACGAGCAGCTTTAGTGGCGCTGACTGCAAGCGATGATAAGCGCGCTCGTAGGCCTGCTGCCACGCCAATGGCAAATCTTGCACTAGGGCTGGCTCGTCCAGCTGCACCCACTCAATGCCTTGGGTAGCCAGGCGTGAAAGAATTTCGCTGTATACATCCAACACGCTGTCTAGCAGGCTCAACCGATCAAACTCACTGCCTTTGGCCTTACCCAGCCACAGCCAAGTAAGCGGCCCGGTCAGCGTCACTTTTGGGGTAAAGCCTGCCTGCAAAGCTTCATCAACCTCTTCAAATAAACGGTCGCAGGCCAGGGTAAACGCTTGCCCTGCATGCAACTCAGGTACTAAGTAGTGGTAGTTGGTATCGAAGTACTTGGTCATTTCACAGGCGGCGGCAGGCACGCCGCTTGGGGCACGGCCACGAGCCATGCGAAACGCGGTATCCAAATCGACGTTGCCTGCACTGATTTCTTGCTGCGCTTTATAACGCCCAGGCACCGCACCTAACATCACAGAAACGTTAAGTACCTGGTCGTAAAATGCAAAATCGCCCACGCTTACAAAATCGAGACCGGCGTCTTGCTGGGTCTGCCAGTGAGCCTGCCGAAGCGCCTTCCCTTTAGCTTCAAGCACGTCTCGTGACACCTCGCCTTTCCAATACGCTTCGGTCACTTTTTTGAGCTCGCGCTGAGCGCCGATGCGGGGATAGCCGAGAATATGAGAAACTGTCATGATGAAACCTTCCAACGTGAATGATTTCGCACAGTCTGCTCACCCCACACACGTGAATCAAACTAAAGTTTCTAATACCAACCATGAAAAATAATCACGATGATTGAATTACGCCACCTACGCACGCTACTTGCCCTCCGTGAAACCGGCTCGCTGGTCGAGGCAGCCGAGCGGGTTCACTTAACGCAGTCGGCGCTTTCCCACCAGTTGAAAGACTTGGAAAGCCGCGTCGATAGCGCCCTGTTTGTGCGTAAAACGCGCCCGGTCGAATTCACCCGTGCGGGGCTAAGGCTATTAGCGCTTGCTGATGAGATTTTGCCTGAGGTACGCAAGGCAGAGCGCGACTTAGCCCGCTTGGCAGGCACCGAACAGGGTAGGCTACATATGGCGATTGAGTGTCATAGCTGTTTTCAGTGGCTGATGCCAACGGTAGACTACTTTCGCGATCACTGGCCAGAAGTGGAAATTGATATTCCTAGCGGCCATCACTTCGACCCATTACCTGCGCTTGCAAGAGAGCAGCTAGACCTAGTGATTACCGCTGACCCCCAACCATTGGACGGGGTTCACTACGTGCCGCTATTCCGTTACGAAGGGTTGCTTGCGGTCGCTCGTCAACATCCGTTTGCAGGCCGAGCTTTTATCGAACCTCTGGCGTTGGCCGAAGAAACCCTCATCACTTATCCAGTAGAGCAGTCTCGGCTGGATATTTTCACCCAGTTTTTGGCGCCCGCCAATGTGCGCCCGAAAGAGATTCGCACCGCGGAACTCACCATCATGATGATGCAGCTTGTTGCCAGCGGTCGGGGGGTTTGCGCCCTGCCGAACTGGGCGCTTACCGAGTACTTAGAGCGAGACTACGTCAGTGCTGTCAAGCTGGGAGAAAACGGTATTTGGAGCACGCTTTATGCCGCCATTCGAGAGGAAAATTTAGAAGCGCCTTGGATGCAGGACTTTCTGCGCACCGCAAAAGAGACCTCGTTTGCGGTGCTGTCCGGCATTAAGCCGGTCACTCGCGACGAGGAATCAGCAGCGTAAAACGTGCCCCGCCTAGCGTGGGGCTGGTATCAACGGTAACGCTACCGCCGTGGCCAGCCATAATTTTCTGCACAATGGAAAGCCCAAGCCCGTAGCCACCTGAACTCCGGGCACGACTTCCATCAAGCCGTGCAAATGGCTTAAAAATCTCGCTGCGCGCTTCTGGTGGAATGCCAGGTCCATCATCTTCAATATCAATACGTACCAAGTGTGGCTCATTCCACAGGCGAATCACCACCTGTGATTTACCATAACGACACGCATTACTAACTAGGTTCTGCAACGCGCGCTGCAGGTAGCGTGGCTCAGCAAACACCTCTATCTCTGGGCCAGCATTAAGCGTTAACTGCAGGTTTTGATGCAGTGGTGATAGTGTATCGATAACACGCTCGGCCATCGCACGACACTCAACCAGCGCCATTTCCAGCTCAACGCCATTCATTGACTCCCCACCCAGGCGAGCGTAAGTGAGAATTTCGTCCACCAGTTCGTCTAGCTCGGTAATATCCGCATCAATCCCCTGCAGCTGGCGTCGAATAGCGGGTTGGTCCGTCATGTCCTCAACCATTTGTACCGCGAATCGTATCCGCGCAACCGGCGTGCGTAGTTCGTGGGAAACCGCGCGAATCATCTCTTGCTGGCCCCTCAACAAACTCTGCACTTGGTTCGCCATGCCATTAAACGCCATGCCCAAGCGGCCTAAAAAATCGCCGCTTTCTACTTTCACCCGAGTTTCCAAACGTCCGCTGGCAATTCTGGTCGCGGCTAACTCCAGACGCGCCATACGCGCTTCAATGCTGCGCATAATCAAGTAAATGATCAGGCTGAGCACTACCATTAACCCTACCAGCAAAGGTAGGTGCAAGTTAATCGGCAGCGTATCACCGCGCGCTGTTGGGCCAGCCTGCAGCCACTGGCTCTCACCCGGCATCTTGTAAAGTAACGTTAGCGAAAGCTGCTCTGACACCAGTCGGATAAGCACTTCCCCTGAATCAAGCTGGGCCTGCTGTCCGGGCAAGAGACCCGCCGGCTGGGAGAAGTGCAGCGTTAGCGGCCAACTGCCTGACGAAAGCTGCGCCAAGGCCTCTGCCCGCGCCTCCGAAGGCATACCTCTTAGCCATTCCCCCAGCAGCAGCATACTGCCTTGCCACTGCTGCTCGCTCCACGCCGATAGCGATGCATTTAACATCCACTCATCATCAGGCAGCCGTTGGCGCAGCCGCCAAGGGGATTCCGTTACCACAACGGAGCCACGCTCTATGCGTGCTCGGGTGAAGTAGCCAAGCTCGGCATCCTCAATACGCTGCAAAGAAAGCTGCATGTTGAGCTGGTCAGAAAAGTGGGCGGCTGCCGCTTCACGCTCCATTGGCGGTAGGGCCGCCAGTTGGTGCGTCATCAGCGACATGGGCAGTGCCGCAAGCTGTTCGCGATAGTCTTCGCGACGCACTTGTTCAATAAAAGAGCGCCCCACCAGCGCAATAAAAAAGATGACGCAAAGTGCTAGGCCCAACAGCAGGTAAAACCTTAAAAACGAACCATGGCCAAGCACTCGCTGCATGCAGTCTCCCTCTTATCGTAAACAACTATTATCATGAACGACTGTTTGGCTAGCTATCTTTGACAAACAGATAGCCTCGGCTGCGCACGGTTTTAATGCGGTGTGGTTGGTTGGGATCATCACCCACCTTGGGACGAATACGCGATACGCGCACGTCAATAGAGCGATCCTGCCCATCGTATTTGATACCGCGCAGCTCGTTAAAAATTTCTTCACGGGTCAACACACGGCCCGCATTGCTCGCCAATAGCCAGAGCAGGTCAAACTCTGCGCTGGTGAGATCAATACGTTCGCCAGAGAGCCAAGCTTCACGTGTTGCATTATCAATCTCTATGTTGTCAAAACGCAGACGCATTTCACCACCCGGCGCAGGGGAGTCGGCGCGGCGCAGTAGCGCTCGCATACGTGCTAGCAGCACACGCGGCTGCACCGGTTTTGGCACATAGTCATCCGCGCCCATCTCTAGCCCTAGCACTTGGTCAAGGTCATCTGTACGTGCCGTTAACATCATAATAGGTCCGGCAAAGTTTGGCCGCACGCGACGACAAATGGCCAAACCGTCCTCACCCGGCAGCATCAAATCTAGAATCACTAAGTCGGGCTGTAGGGTTAAGATGCGATCCACCCCCTTTGCGCCATCGGCTTCCAGCGTGACCTGGAAGCCGTTCACTTCAAGGTATTCGCGGGTGAGCTCTGCTAAACGCTGGTCATCTTCGATGATCAGCACATGATCCTGATCAGGATAACTAGGTGTCACGGACTCTTGTGCCCCAAGCGCCTGAAATTGCTGTTCCAAGTGATCTACCATCCTTTATCTTCACTCCGCTTAGGTCGTTTATCTGTTCACCCGCTCACCCTTTACATAAAGCAGGTTGTGATTGCTCCAGGATACCTCAAAACCACCCAAACGCCTGCCCCTTCCTTACTCCTATACAGCCAAGTGGTTGTCTGTCTGCTCGCCGCCTTGATTCTTCTGCCGCCAAGCGCTAATGTGAAATCGCTAAACTGTCGATCATCAGGCAGGAGAAATAAATGGATAACCGCAAAACCAAGAGTGTGATTAAGCGTGTCTACGTGCCGACCCAGGTGCGTGATTTACCTAATGGTGAAAAGCTCACCATACCCGGGCATTACAAAGCGCCACCGCGTGAATGACATGCGCCTCTCGATGTAGCCAGTCAGGCTCGAACCCAGGCTGGCACTTTTTCTAAGTTATCTGAAATACGTTATTAAAAACAGTTATTATCGAGTAGGGTGAGGCGTTACCGCCTCATCCCTCTCACAGAACCGTACATACGGGCCTCGTATACGGCTCATGCCATTAACTTACCCCGAACTCGGGGACAGTGATGCCCGTTTTG
>SKHS01000288.1 GCA_007116835.1 Halomonas sp. | reverse complement strand
TCATCGAAAAAGCCAAGCGCCTGGTCGAACACAAAAAAGACGTGGTGATTCTGCTCGACTCCATCACTCGCTTAGCGCGTGCTTACAACACCGTGGTGCCTAGCTCTGGCAAAGTACTGACCGGTGGTGTGGATGCTCACGCCCTGGAAAAGCCGAAACGCTTTTTCGGTGCTGCGCGTAATATCGAAGAAGGCGGCAGTCTGACGATTATTGCGACAGCGCTAGTCGATACCGGCTCGAAAATGGACGAAGTCATCTTCGAAGAGTTCAAGGGCACCGGTAACATGGAAGCGCACCTTGACCGCAAGCTGGCTGAAAAGCGCGTCTTCCCCGCTATCAACATTCGCCGTAGTGGTACTCGCCGTGAAGATCTGCTGGCGTCTGAAGATGAAATGCAGCGCATGTGGATTTTGCGCAAGCTGTTGAATCCGATGGAAGATACCGCTGCCACAGAATTCCTGATTGATCGTTTGAAAGACACCAAGACGAACTTGGAATTCTTTGAAGCAATGAAGCGCCGTTAAGCGCTACGTGCGCGTTGAACAGTAGTGATCGTCTAGCCAGCCGGGGGGTGTGCTTTGAAGTATAACGACTTGCGTGATTTCATTGCGGCGCTTGAAGCAAAGGGCGAACTGAAGCGAATCAGTGCTGAAGTCGACCCCTATCTCGAAATTACCGAAATTTGTGACCGTACGCTGCGCGCCGGTGGCCCCGCACTGTTGTTTGAAAATGTGAAGGGTCACGACATGCCGCTATTGGGCAACTTATTTGGTACGCCTAAACGAGTGGCGCTTGGCATGGGCCAGGATTCAGTAGAAGCGCTGCGCGAGGTAGGTAAACTGCTGGCGTTCCTGAAAGAACCCGATCCGCCGAAAGGGCTAAAAGACGCCTGGGACAAGCTGCCGATTTTTAAGCAGGTGCTCAGCATGGGGCCCAAACATGTCAAGCGAGCCCCCGTGCAGGAAGTGGTGTATGAAGGTGATGAGGTTGATTTAGATCGCCTGCCGATTCAACACTGCTGGCCAGGTGATGCAGCGCCCCTAGTGACTTGGCCCCTGGTGATTACCAAAGGCCCGCATAAGAAGCGCCAAAACCTGGGTATTTATCGTCAGCAGAAAATCGGCAAAAATCGTCTGATTATGCGTTGGCTCTCACATCGCGGTGGCGCGCTGGATTTTCTTGAGTTCCAGAAGGCCCATCCCGGCGAGCCATTTCCGGTGGCGGTGGCCCTGGGGGCTGACCCAGCAACGATTTTAGGTGCCGTGACGCCGGTTCCCGATTCGCTGTCTGAATACGCCTTTGCTGGGTTGCTTAGAGGCTCGCGTACCGAGCTGGTCAAGTGCGGTCATGCAGAACTGGATGTGCCTGCTTCCGCTGAAATTATTCTTGAAGGGTTTCTCTACCCCGACGATATGGCACCGGAAGGCCCGTTCGGCGACCACACCGGTTATTACAACGAAGTTGATCACTTCCCGGTTTTTACCGTGACGCGCATGACCATGCGGCGGGACGCGATTTACCACTCCACCTATACCGGCCGTCCACCCGATGAGCCTGCTATTTTAGGCGTTGCACTTAATGAAGTGTTCGTGCCTATTTTGTGCAAGCAGTTTCCGGAAATTGTCGATTTCTATCTGCCGCCGGAAGGGTGCTCCTACCGGATGGCAGTAGTCACTATGAAAAAGCAGTACCCCGGCCATGCTAAGCGCGTGATGATGGGGGTCTGGAGTTTCCTACGTCAATTCATGTACACCAAGTTTGTTATCGTATTAGATGACGATATTGACGCGCGCAATTGGGAAGATGTGATGTGGGCCATTACCACACGTATGGACCCGGCACGGGATACGGTGATGGTGGAGAATACGCCGATTGACTATCTCGACTTTGCATCACCGGTATCCGGATTGGGCTCTAAAATGGGGCTGGATGCCACCAATAAATGGCCAGGTGAAACCGACCGCGAGTGGGGTACCCCCATCGTCATGGACGCAGCGGTGAAAACCCGTGTTGATGAACGTTGGGACGAGCTGGGTATTGATATCCCGTTGCCCACACCCCGCCACGGCTGATCCAGCGCTATGGTTGTACGACTTTCCACAAAGAGGCTTTCATGAGCGCAAGTTCGTTCACGTGCAGAACGCTAACCTGCCAGGTAACCGCCGTTGAGGATTTAAATCCCGATGTCTTTGGGGTCACCTTAGAAGGGCGACCCGAAGCCATGCAGCATGCGCCTGGGCAGTATTTAGAGCTAAAACTGGATGACAACACCTGGGTGCCGTTTTCCATTGCCAGTGCCGAACGCGGTGATGGCATCATTGAGTTGCATATTCAGCATTGGCCGGAGCGCGATAACTCAGCTCGTTTGCGCGAGCTCTTGCAGGTGGCCAATCAGTTAACGGTGCGCTTGCCCAGTGGTGAGTGCGTATTAGACACTGAAAGCGAGCGCCCGCTGCTGCTAATCGCTGCAGGTACAGGCTTTGCGCAGATGAAGGCAATTATAGAAGCAGCGCTTCGCAAACAGCCAGCACGCCCCGTTTCACTGTGGTGGGCCAACCGTGAACACCGCGACCTATATGCTGAAGATCTCGCTTGCGAATGGGCACAGCAGAACGCCAATGTTGCCTTTCAGGCGGTGACAGAGTTTCCGCTGACTGAGCCGTTAGCAGATGGCGAGCGTATCACGCACCACCAGGGGCGCATTGACCTGGTGTTGGAGAGTGATCTTGAGGGCATGCTAGAGAGAGGGCTGGCCACCACGCCTGACGGCTGTGATATCTATCTGTCAGGTTCGCCAGGAATGGTGTACGCCTGTGTTAATGTCTTAGAGCGACAGGGTATCAACAGCGAGCGAATGTTCTCGGATGTGTTTGCCTACGCGCCGCGCCCTGACTAAAATGCTTGGCCAATGATTGATGTACGGCATGTGCCGATAACCGATACCGATAAAAAGGAGGCTTTCATGGCCCACCATGACGACAACTTTAAAGACGAATCAGGTTTGCTTGCTATTGTGCTCGGCGTTGTTGTGCTGGTGAGCATGAGTGCACTGTCCGCTACGATTGGCTGGATACAAGTATTTGGCGGCTGATAGTTGTCATTTCCATCGTATGCAGGCAGGATTAAGTTCTTAGGTTTTATTGCGGCAAACACTGCCAATCAGGACATGACCATGTACACAGCACAGCGCGCACAGGTAACAAACGCCAAGCCGGTAGCGGCAGTGGGTGCGTGGGTGTCTGTTTATGCTGCGTATTGGTTTAGCCACGGTGTGCCCCTGGCCGACCAATAGCGTCGCGCCACCAGGCACACCAACTAGGTTGCCTGCCGCATGCAAAGAAGCCTCGGTTGGTAACTCAACCGAGGCTTCTTTTCGTTTAACTGTGTATTTACGTTTCATTAGAATGTTATCAAGGAGCTACATCATGTACCGCGCACACTCTCTCGCTAACCTGCTTGCCAATACTGTTGCCTATATCGGTTATGGCTATGGCTGGCGATTTAGCGGCGCGCGGTTGGTGCAAGCTGCCACCTCCGACCGTGCAAGCCAAGGTGGCCAATTGGTGTCACGATGTCACACGCTTACGGAGAGTTAATGCTATGAACGCCCATGTCAGCCCTGCTTGCACAGCGGTATCTACTGTATCGTCCTTAACGAATTGCCCTTCGGCCACATCTCAGCCGTTGCCTCTACCGGCGGAGCTACGCCGCAGCATCGCGATTGACTCATCTTTGAGCGAGCAAATTGCCCAGCAGCGCCAGGCTGTTCAGCGCATTCTGAATGGCCAGGATGACAGGTTATTGGTAGTTGTGGGGCCCTGCTCCATTCACGACCCAGACGCAGCGCTGGAGTATGCCGACCGGTTGGCTGCGCTTAGTGACGAGGTGAGTCAGCAGCTATTACCGGTCATGCGTGTGTATGTTGAAAAACCGCGTACCACGGTGGGCTGGAAGGGGTTAGCGTATGACCCTGATTTAGACGGTAGCGGCGATATGCCAAAGGGTATATCGCTCTCGCGCGAGTTGATGCATGCGGTTGCCTCACGGGGCTTGCCGGTGGCGACTGAGCTTTTACAACCTATATTAGCGCCTTACTTAGATGACCTGCTGAGCTGGGTCGCCATTGGTGCACGTACTACGGAATCACAGCTGCATCGCGAGCTGGCCAGTGATCTTGCGGCAGCGGTGGGGTTCAAAAATGCCACCAGTGGTGATATTCAGGTCGCTATCGACGCCATGCAGGCGGCGGCCCACTCCCATCAGCGTTTTGCGATAGATCATCAAGGTCGCCCAGTGATGCAGGCAAGCGCCGGCAACCCCCACACCCACGTGGTTCTCCGAGGTGGTCACGGCGAACCAAACTATCAGTCCCATCACGTGCGCTCGGCGGTGAAAGCGCTGCGGGAAGCCGGCCAAAACCCACGTTTAATGGTGGACTGCAGCCATGCTAACGCGCGTAAAGACCATCGCCGTCAAAGTGAGGTCATGCTCGACGTGCTGGCACAGCGCAAAGCGGGCGATGCGAGTTTGGTCGGGTTAATGCTTGAAAGCCACTTATTTGAAGGCAAGCAGGCGCTGAAACCAAATGCGATGCGCTATGGTGTTTCGGTAACTGATGCCTGTGTGAGCTGGGAAACGACCGAACGCTTGCTCAAAACCGCTGCTGAGCGACTGAGTTAATACTGGTTATCTACGGCAAGCTTGATAATCACTTGTTTGGCCTGGCCAGCCCCGTATCATAAGAGACTACTTTTGATGATGAGGTTGGCCATGGTTTTCACTCTTGAGCAGCATGACCCCCGTAGCTATCAGCGCAAAGCGCGAATGATCAGTATTGCTATGGCAGGACAGTTGATTGTCTTCGGGCTACTATTTTCAATGCTCTTAACCGCTGCGTTTGGCAGCAGCCTATGGCTCAATGCGCTGGGTGTGTTTCTGGGACTACTGGCAACCAGCGCACTCTTTGCGGTGCTCAAGGATCGTCCATGGATGACTGAAATGCGCTATGTATGGCAGCTAAAACATCATCTTTCCCACATTAGTGGCTATCTTAAGCCGTTGCGTCGGGGAGTAGAGGAAGATAACCGTGTGGCGCTGGATATTGTGACCTTTTACCATCAAGGCATGACCCAGCTTGCCGAGCTTAATGGCCGCACGACCGATGACGATTCCGAACGCTTAGCAGAAAAAATGCAGATAAAATTAAAACGCGAAGCGTTAGGGCTGCCGGCCCAGGTAGACCGTTTTGACCCGCAAGACTTAAAAGCATTTAAGCGCCGCTGACGTAACGCCAAAAATTGAATAACAGTGCGTTGGTCAACAACACACGCACTAACAAGGAAAACGCTGGGCGCTAAGTAAAGCCCATTGCCGATGGCAATTTAGTGAACAGGCAACGTAATAATAGCAGTAGCGGTAACCACAGTGATGACGACAGGGAGCAGGACGCATGACTTATGTATCTAATCGGCTAACCGGTTTAATGGCGCTAACGGCCACGGTGGCCCTCGCAGGCGGTGCAAACACGGCAACCCCACCTGCTGATTCTGCTCTGGGGGCGGCTAAAACAACAGTAAATAGCAGTGCGCCGTTACTGCCTGCCGTCCTGTTTCCTGGTAGCGCGACCCACTTTGATGCTTGGGCGTGTCAGCCCGCCAACCAGAACTTGATTACCGCGTGGAACGAAGATAATAACCTACGCCTTTGGTCACTGTATGGTGCCTGGCAGCTACCTCGGGCTATAGTGGCCAGCGGTGAGCGCTATCAGGATGGTGAAGTGAGCTTTTGGAACCGCGGTGATCAAGCGCAAGTAGAAACGCCACGAGGCCAGCTACAGTGCCAGTTGGGACAGCGCCGGGCGGCATCAACGCGTGCCGATCATCCTGGTGTGATGTTCTTGGGGCGGGGGAATGAGCCGGGTTGGTCGATTGAACTTGCCCATGATGCACCGATGATGACCTGGACAACGGCCTATGGCAGCGAGACGCACACCATGCCCTATATGGTAAGCGTTATGGATAACGAAGCGGGCAGAGTGGTCATTGAGAATGCCAACGCTGAGCAGTTTTTCCGTGTACGCATCGAGTCAGGAGCGTGCTTTGATGACATGAAAGGCCAACCTTACCCAGCCCGTGTCACGTTAAGCATTGGCGGCGAACAGTATAAAGGGTGTGGTCAGGGCATTGCGCCCTGACCAGTACGATCTTTTGAACTCGCTGGCGTCTCAGCAGCGGTAAAGGAAAGGCTCGGCACGCCAGTGGGATTCAATAAAGTCGCTGGCGCAAAGGGCGCTGATGTCGCCGGTTGCCCTAGCAACGAGCCTAGAGAGTGTTTCCAGGCGTAGGTCTCGAGAAGTCTCTAGCTGCTCGCTTGTCTCAACCGAGTGCCAGGCGTCACCTTCTCTCGTTGCCAGGGTAAAACTGAACGGATGAAAACCTGGAAAGCCGAGGCGGATATCCGTGGCGATTAACGTTTTTTGGCCATTTATCAGCGGTGTGTCATAGCGTAAAAAAGGGCCGGTGAACCACGCCAGCCGCTGGCCGCGCGGGCCTGCCAGAGCGCTCTCCTCAAGAGCTGCGTTACGCTTTAAAGGCTCAAGAGAGGGGGTGCGCTGTCCATCGAAGAGGCCGATCAGGCTCTCGTAATAGAGATCTTCATCAATAATAGTAGCTCGCCACAGCACAATGTTAAACGGTGTTGGTTGAATGAGAACCGGGGCGTCATGCAGTCCTGCTTCAGCGAGCGCAGGAGCTAAGCGCTGTTCTACGCTCCATTTCGCCCCTGCTGCTAGTAGCAAATATACGCTGGAGACCGCTAAGCCCACGGTACAGGCACTGCGAACCTTTTTGGAGGCGACACCTATGATCAAGGCAATGAGCAGTGG
>SKHS01000227.1 GCA_007116835.1 Halomonas sp. | reverse complement strand
TCCATGAAAGGTCAGTGATCGCGTGTATTTTAAGTGTATTGGTAGTGTCAGTTGGCAGCACTTCGCCAATCAGCGCGTAATCGCTGTCGGTGAGCTCACGCAGCGCTTCCATTAAAAAAGTCCATAGCTGCTCAACCGACATTAATGCTTGGTAATCGGTGATGCCTTGGTGAAGCACTTTCAGCAGACTTTGTTCTTTATGGATTTGCTGAGTAGCGTCATAGACCTCGGTTAAGTTGGTCAAAATGCCCAAAAACTCAGCAACCTCACCGTGCTCGTTATGAATGGCGTTAACTGCCAGATGAACAGGTATTAAATGACCCTCTTTATGGAGCGCTTCTACCTCTCTGCCGCGGCCAATAACCTTGGGTTCGCTGCCCGCCAAAAAATTGGCAAGAAAGCTATCATGATGAGCACTGATCGATGCAGGCGTGAACATCGCCACATTGTTACCGACCACTTCATGCTCCTGATAACCCAGCATCGTGAGTGCAAAAGGGTTAATGCTCAACACGTGACCAGAACGGTCAATACGCACGATGCCCGTGGCGCTCTCGTTAAACAGTGCCTCGTAGCGACGCGTGGTTTGCGCTAAGGCTCTGCGTATTTGATGCTGGCGAAGCAGCTCTTCCACTTGCTCTGCTAAGCGTTTTAACGTGGTTTGATCCCGCTGACTAAAAGCGCGCGGCCGACGGTCGATTAAGCACAGTGTGCCTACCGGCAGGCCTTCTGATAGCTGCAGCGGCTGCCCAGCATAAAAGCGAATGTGCGGCGGTCCTGTAACCAAGGGGTTGTCCGCAAAGCGTTGATCGTCAAGGGTGTCTTCGATTATCAGCATCTTATTTTGCGCCACCGCGTGGGCGCAAAATGATAGGTCTCGGCAAGTTTCGCTGGTGGTTAGACCTTGGTGGGATTTAAACCACTGCCGCTCTGCATCAACTAGCGAAACTAGCGCAACGGGTAAATCAAACAGGTCGCAAGCAAGCTGAGTGAGACGGTCAAACGCTTCCTCAGCAGGTGTATCGAGTACCTGAAGAGCATGCAATGCTGCCAGGCGCTGATGTTCATTCTCAGGAAGGTCTGCAGCTTGCATTGTGCGTCCCAAAAAAAAGTATGTTCAAGAAAGTTTGTTCAAACAGTGTGCTCAGCTAGATGATTCGTCTGCGAACATCAGTGATTATCGGATATTTGTTAATAAGCTTTAGCCAATCCTCAGTAATTTTAATAGCCAGCGTTTGTAGGGAGGCCGTATTAATGCGCTAGAGGCCCGTTTTGATTGATAAAAGACGCCACGCAAATGGCTGAATCGCTCGAAACCGTGACGGCCGTGATACGCGCCTGTGCCGCTGTCACCAACGCCACCAAAGGGCAGTGAAGGAACCGCGTGGTGGAGCAGCGTTTCGTTAAAGATCAGTGCGCCAGAGCGGGTTGTGTGACGCAGCCTCGTTTGCAACAGTTTATCCTCAGTAAAGGCATAAAGCGCCAGCGGATGAGGCCGAGTGTTGATAAAAGCGATAGCGTCGTCGATATGTTTAACGCTAATCAGTGGTAGCGCACGACCAAAAATTTCGTCGCGCATCAGCTCAAGGTCTTGTGTCGGGTCAATGACCAGCGCAGGGGCGTGCTGACCGTTATCAATCACACGGCAGCCGTGATCTATCGCCTGGGCTATCAGGTGTTCACTGCGCTGTTGGTGCTGGGGGCTAACAAAGCCTGTGGCCTCTTTGTCGTTGGGGCGCTGCTGTGTAATAGCACGGCTGAGCGCCTGGATGAGCGCTTCTAGGTGGCGGCTTTCTACTAGCACGTAATCCGGCGCTATGCAGGTCTGACCAGCGTTCAACCCCTTGCCAAAAATAAGGGATGCAGCAGCACGATCCAGATCGGCATCACCGGCTACAATGGCCGGTGATTTGCCACCTAATTCAAGCGTCACAGGGGTTAACTGTGCCGCAGCGGCAAGTGCGACTTGACGGCCTACCTGAGTTGAGCCTGTAAACACCAGGTGATCAAAGGGCAGTGCGCTAAATGCCTTGGCGATCTCTGGGCCGCCCTCAACAATGCACAGCTCTTCATCGGTGAAATACTGTGGCACCAGTTTGGCCAGCAAGGCGCTGGTGTGGGGGGTATGCTCACTGGGCTTGATCATCACGCTATTGCCCGCTGCGAATGCATCCAGAGCGGGCATCAGCGCCAGGCTCCAGGGGTAATTCCAGGGCGACATAACGCCGACCACACCAAGTGGTTGAGGCGCAATATGTGCGCGCGCAGGCCATAAACGCCACGGCATAGCGGCGCGGCGTGGTCGCATCCAGTGCCAAAGGTGCCACCGGGCGTAGCGTGTGGCCTGCAGCACGGCGCTGATTTCCGCTAGACGTATTTCTGTTTCGCTACGTTTTCCAAAGTCGGCTTGAATAGCGCGTATGATGGCTTTCTGATGATGCTTGGTCATGTTAGCAAGCCGGGCTAGACGCTCCCTGCGCATCCTTAGCGTGGGGAACGGTGCTTGGCTAGCTGCGTGACGCTGAGTGTTAAAAAGGTGCGTTAAGTCGCGTTTCATAGCGGCTCCTTTGATCCGTTCGTCAAGAAAGTATGATCACGACATCATCGCTTGAATGCCGCGCTCTGAACAGAAATGACAGTCTATACAGCGCGCTAGTTGCCCCATTAATGATAAAGTCGTTAACGGATTTTTTGCTGATCTGCCCAGGGGGGCATCATGCTTTTACGCTCGCTGTCATGCGTTGTGCTACCCACTATTGAAGCGGTAGACGCTACCCATTGGGACGCCTTGGTCAGTCATGATCAGCCGTTTTTGCGTCATGCGTTTTTACGAGCGTTAGAGCACAGCGGCTCGGTCAGCCGTGCCACCGGTTGGGAGCCTTGTCATCTCAGTGTATGGCAAGATAACGATTTAGTGGGCGCGCTGCCCATGTATCGAAAGCATCACTCCTACGGAGAGTATGTGTTTGACTGGGGCTGGGCCGACGCACTGGAGCGTGCCGGCGGGCACTATTATCCCAAAGCACTCAGCGCTATTCCTTTTACGCCAGTGCCTGGTACACGCACTTTGATCGCAGAAGGTACCGATGCGGCCGCTGTGCGCGGTGTGCTAGCCACGGCTTGGCAGACTCATTGCCAAGAGCGGAAGCTCTCAAGCTGGCATTTGCTGTTTGCGCAAGATGATGAAGTGGACGCCTGGCGGCAGCAGTTTCCTTCGTTAATCATCCGAGAAGGCGTTCAATTTCAGTGGCGGGATCGCGCATTTGGTGATTTTGATGGTTTTCTCGCGAGCCTTACGTCAAAGCGCCGCAAGATGATCAAGCGTGAGCGGCGCTTGGTCGCCGAACAGGGCTTCACCCTGCACTGCCTGGAGGGTGAGTCTATTACGCAGGCAGCCATGGCACACTTCTACCGCTGCTATACCATCACTTACCACGAGCGGGGGCGACCGCCGTACCTAAACGCGGACTTTTTTGAGCAACTGCGCCATACCATGTGCGATGCGCTTGTTCTGGTGCAGGCATGGCTGCATGGTCAGCCGGTTGCTGCAGCGCTGTATTTCCGCGGCGAAAGCACGCTTTACGGGCGTTACTGGGGAAGTGAAGTCGTCGCTGACTGCCTTCATTTTGAAGCCTGTTATTACCAGGGCATCGAGTATTGCTTAGAAAATAAGCTGGGGCTGTTTGATCCTGGCACCCAAGGCGAGCATAAGCTGGTACGAGGGTTTGCTCCTCAGCGGGTGCGCTCGCTGCATTACCTTGCGCACCCTGGGTTAGCGGCAGGCGTTGCTCAGTTTTGCGAGGAAGAAGGGCATCATATCAGAGCGTACCGTGAGGCAGCACAAGAGGCACTACCGTTTAAATAAGGCGTGATACATGGATAAGCGTGGCTCGCTGGACCTGTCCCTTAGTGGCATAATGCGCGCCGTTTAGCACTTAAAAAGGAGTGCGGTGATGCACAAATTGCTAACGGTTGCATTACTTGCCGTTTTCGGGTTTCTCCATTACCAGCTATGGTTCGGCAACGGTGGGTGGAAAGACTTGCAGTTGGTAGAGCAGCGTGTTGCCGTTCAAGAGGCGGCCAATGTACCGATGCGCGAGCGTAATGCCCGGCTGGCTGCCGAGGTCACTGATTTAAAAACTGGCTTGGATGCTATTGAAGAACGCGCGCGCAGCGATATGGGCATGGTGCGCAGCGACGAACAATTTTTTTGGGTGCCGGGTGTGGCGATTGAAACAGAGTTACTAGGCATTAATGCCGGCTGGGTGACGCAACCCGGTTTGCCCGGCAAAGGCGGTAGTGAATGAGTAACACAGTGTGGCTTATCGTTCCTGCGGCTGGGCAAGGTACGCGGATGGGGGCCAAGAAGCCCAAACAGTATCTGGCGTTAGGCGAACAGCCTATTTTGGTCCATACCCTTAACCGTCTTTATGCTGCGTTTCCCACCGCTCATTTGGTGCTGTGCTTAGATAACGATGATGGCTGGTTTAACCCTGAATGGGTGCCCTTCGCTGATTGGCAGCGTGTCTCAGGTGGTGCTGAACGGATGGACAGCGTTTTGAATGCGCTACACGCCATTAAAGCGCAAGAAAACGATATGGTGATGGTGCATGATGTTGCGCGACCCTGCGTCACAGCGGCTGACTTATTAGCACTTTTTCGTGCGGCTAATGAGCACCCTAGTGGCGCGCTCTTAGCGATGCCGGTGGCGGATACTATGAAGCGTGCGAACGCTGAGCTGCTAAGCACTGCAACAGAGTCACGGGAAGGTCTGTGGCACGCGTTAACGCCTCAAGGTTTTCGCTACGCGTTGTTACGTCGAGCGCTAGAGCACGCCGTTGAGCACCAGTGCGTTGTGACCGATGAAGCGTCAGCGGTGGAGGCGCTGGGTGAAGCGCCAAAATTAGTCAGCGGGCGGCGGGATAATCTCAAGATAACCCACCCCGATGATCTTGCCCTTGCCACTGCTATTATGGCCTCCCAAGCGGCCCAGGTCGCCAACGCGCGTCTCTGAAATGAGTCTCTGAAAAGGAGTTGTTAATGCGAATTGGCCACGGGTTTGACGTGCACCGGTTCGGCACTGGTGATCATTTGATGATTGGTGGCGTTAAGTTGCCGTTCGAGCATGGTTTTATCGCCCACTCGGATGGCGACGTGTTGCTACATGCGGTTAGTGATGCCTTGTTGGGTGCCTGTGCGCTTGGCGATATCGGGCGACATTTCCCTGATACCGACCCCGAATGGGCTGGGGCGGATAGTCGCGCGCTGTTGCGCCACGTGGTTCAACTAGTTCACGCAGAAGGGTTTAGGGTGATTAACCTGGATGCCACACTAATGGCACAAGCCCCTAAAATGGCACCGCACATAGAAGCCATGCGCACGGTGATTGCAGAAGATTTAGGTATTCGTCTAGGTCAGGTGAATGTTAAGGCGACCACGACCGAGCGGCTTGGGTTTACCGGGCGAGGCGAAGGGATTGCTGCCGAAGCCGTGGTGTTAATTGAGCAGCGCGAGGCGCTGCATGGGTAACTTACCCGCTTGGCGGCGCTTCTTGGACGCTGAACTAGGGGCGCCCAAACCAGGACAGTACCGCGCCTGTCCAGAAGACTTTATTGTCGATGAGCAGCTGGATTTTACGCCTGAAAACCATGGCGAACATCTGTGGTTGCGGCTTGAGAAGCGCCATCAAAGCACATTAGATGTGGTGAAGAGCGTCAGCCGTCTGTGTGGTGTGACGCCACGGGATATTGGCTATTCCGGAATGAAAGACCGCGTTGCCGTGACGCGACAGTGGTTAAGCGTTCATTTGCCGGGTTGTGACGCACCGACTGACTTAGCCGCCTCATTAGCCGCGCTGGGTATCCATGTGTTGGAGCAGGTGCGGCACCCTAGAAAGCTTAAACGTGGCGTTCATCGTACCAATCATTTTACGCTGCGGCTGAGTGGTGAAGCGATTCAGGAAAGCCAGTTTATTGAGCGTTGGGAGGCCCTGTGTCGTCAAGGGATCCCTAATTACTTTGGCCCCCAGCGCTTTGGGCCTGAAGGTCGCAATTTACAGCGTGCCCAAGCGCTACTAGCCAAAGGCTGGCGCAAACGCGATGATCGCCAGGGCATGATGCTTTCCACCGCCCGCAGCTTTTTGTTTAATGACCTATTGAGCGAGCGTCTAGGCGATGGTACGTGGTGCCAGCCCATTGTGGGCGATACGCTCATGCTAGATGGCACGCAAAGTGTGTTCACGGTGGAAGCCCTAGATGAGCGTTTAGTGGAGCGCGCGCTTGAGCTTGATATTCACCCAACGGGAGTGCTTTGGGGAGTCGGTGAGCCTGCTACTCAGCAGGTAGCCCGTTATGAAGCGCAGCTGAGTGAGAAACATCCCATGCTGTGCCAAGGGTTAATAGATAGCGGCGTAAAAAGAGCCCATCGAGCGCTGCGTGCTCGACTTATTTCGCCGCAGCTGACCTGGGAACCAGAAGCCGTGCTACTCTCGTTTAGCTTGCCACGCGGCAGCTTTGCAACGGCTGTTATCAGTGAGTTAATTCACCATCCTGATTTTGACTAAGGAGACGCTGATGCGGCGACTACTGCTTTCCAATGATGACGGTGTCCATGCGCCTGGATTGCGGGCGCTGCACGATGCGCTGATGGCCCATGCAAATTTGCGCGTGGTGGCACCAGACCGCGATCGTAGTGGGGCAAGTAATTCGCTGACACTCTCGCGGCCTCTTTCGTTAACTGCCCTTGATAACGGTTTTTACAGCGTAGACGGCACGCCCGCGGACTGCGTCTATCTTGGTGTCAACGGGATTTGGGATGAACGCCCTGATTTAGTTATTGCGGGGATTAATCATGGCAGCAACCTCGGCGACGACGTGCTTTATTCCGGAACGGTGGCAGCTG
>SKHS01000014.1 GCA_007116835.1 Halomonas sp. | reverse complement strand
GGCGGGCCTGCGGTTTTAACCAGCTGAGCCAGTTACTCCTCGCTCTCATCCAAGGTGAGTCCGAGATTACTGATGCCATTATTACGCCCTAGTTGGCGAATCTCTTTCAGCGAAGCTTTATTGATCGGTTCGCTCACGGCTTCCAGTACGGCATCCTGGAAGTCGTTCTCATCAGCCATCAATGGATGGTCACGAATCATTAGCGCAAGCGCCTCTGCATCCTCTTCGCCTTCGGTTAGCTCGATAAAAGCACGCACACCTGCTCGCGAAGTGCGGCTAACATCTAGCACCGCTTCCGGCGACTCTCCCTGCAGCGTATCTAGTAACGCGGATACCGAGACAACGGCGTCTAGTGCTCGGCGCGCACCAAAGCTCTCATCGTCTTCAGGAGGCTCACACTCAGCCAGCTTTTCCGCTTGCCGAGCAAAGTCGATACTGGCATTCGGTACGCTAAGGCGCTCCCATACAAGATTCAGCACTGCGCGCAAGGTATGGCCATCCCCCTGCCCCGTGGTTTGCTGATACAGCGCATAGTTAGGCAGCAGACGCTCGCAAAGAGCGGCCATAAAGGCTTGCTGGGCGGGCAACGGCAGAAGCTGCAGCCGTTGATAAAATCCTAGGGGTTTAGCCACCATGCTGATTTCCTGGGTCACAATATTGGTGAAATGGACGCGATACGTTATCGTCACACAAACGCGGCGGGCGACCCCCGCAGCGCTTAACAACGTCGGCCGGCGAGGAGATTACCATGCATATTCATCTGCTACAGCACGGCCCTGACTTTGGCCCCGCCCGTCTTACTGACTGGCTTGAAAGCATGGGCCATAGTTACACCGTTTTCCATCTTTACGCGGGCGAACTACCCCCTCGCCCAGGTGAGAGCGATGCACTTATTATCTTGGATGGCCCAGAGCAGCTGATCAATGAGCCGCCCAGCTGGCTGAAAGCCGAACATAAGCTGATTAATCGCTATTTAGATGGTCAGAAGCCACTGTTAGGGATTGGGTTAGGGTCGCTGTGGATTGCTGATGCACTAGACGCTGTGATTGCTCCTGGCACTTATCCTGAGACTGGCTGGCACCCAGTTACGCTAGCGCCAGAAAGCATTTTTGATCTCCCCGAACACTTCGAGGCATTTATGTGGCACCGCTACGTGTTCAGCTTACCCGAAAGCGCACTGCCGCTGGGTAGCAGTGCGGCGGCACCGCTACAAGGGTTTTCATGGGATGCGGGGCGTGTCATCGGCTTGCTGTGCCATTTTGAAGTCACGGCTTCCAGCGTCTCACCGCTGCTCAATGCAGACAAGCGACCACAACCCAAAACGGCCGTAGTAGGACGTTTTCTACAAACCAATGAGCAGATCCTAAACGATACTAGCCGCTTTCATCAGTTAGCACCGCTGCTTGACCGTGTGATGACCCAATGGCTGAAAGCTGCATAAGCCGAAGCCATAAAACGCCGCTAAGCGCTCCATTGCTTCGCGGCGTCTAGGCAGCTTTCCCAATCGCCAACGTGCAGCTCCATAGGGCGGCGATCTCGCTGTTTAGCAAGGTGATAGCGATAAAGCGGGTCGTAATACTCGGTTAGCAGCGGCGCAAGCCATGCTTCATGGGCGTGAATATCGCCCATGGCATGCGCACCAAATGCCATGGTCTGCAAGCGCTGTAAACGCTGCAAGCGGGCGTTACCTAAGCGTTTCGCCAACCGTTCTAAAGCGTTGGCCAATTGGCGCTGCATGCGCTGCCAACCCTCTTGTTGACCGTAACGAGCGGTATAGCGTCGCTCCAGCGCTTCAATGTAATCGTGTCGCAGCTGCTCCAGACGCCAGTCTAGAGGCATTTCAATGCGTATTCGCGGCGCACGCTGTAAAGCATGCCAAAAGGCAAGGGGAATATTGGCATTGCCGATCTGGCGCGACTCATCCTCTACGACTAATTTGCCCGTTAGCCCAATTAAGCGCTTGGCTAAGGCATGCTCAAAATCCATTTGCGTTGTCGGTTCTTCTGGCTGCCGACCAAAGGCCGATCCTTTATGGTTAGCACAAGCCTCCAGGTCGATGCCGTTACTCAATTGATTAATAAGCGTCGTTTTTGCACAGCCAGTAAGCCCCGCCACCACCAACATCGGTTGGTTAGACGCCTCATCAATACGCTGGCACAGGCGTTGACGCAGCGCCTTCCAGCCCCCGTCAATGCGCGGCCGACTAATGCCCGCTTCAGCTAGCCACTGCTGCGCAATTTGTGAACGCAAACCACCACGAAAACAGTAGATGATAGCCTCCGGGTAGCGCGCTACGTACGTCTGCCACGCGTTAACGCGTGCTCGCTTAACCTCGCCGCTGACTAAACGCTCACCTAAGCCAATGGCCGCCTGCTGCCCCTGCTGTTTATATGCAATGCCTACTTGGTGGCGCTCATCGTCAACCATAAGCGGTAAGTTCACCGCGCCAGGCAAACTCCCCTGATTAAACTCAACCGGGGCACGCACATCGATCAGCGGCATTTCTTGCGCAATAAGGGCTAACGACGCTTGAACAGTGGCTAGGCTCATCCAACAACCTCAATTAGCGCGTCCCCTTGAACCGTGTTCATGGTGCCAAACGGTACCAGAGTGATTCCGTGCTCTCGGCCAATGCGCTCAACATCGTCTTCCCAGGCGGGGTCGACGCTAATCAGTAGCCCACCTGAGGTTTGTGGGTCGCACAGCCACTGCCAATGAGCATCATCCATAACGGGGAATAATCTGCCCAAGGCATCGCGATTGCGCGCGGTTCCCCCAGGAACAGCGCCCTGCCGACGATAGGCTTCCGCTTCCGCTAAACGGGGTAAGCGGCGAAAATCAATTTTCGCCATCACGCCACTGGCGCTGCACATTTCCGTCAAATGCCCGGCAAGACCAAAACCGGTGACATCCGTCATGGCGTTGACGCCTTTCACCTTCGCTAACTCAACGCCAATATGATTGGGCTTAAGCATGGTTTCACGGGCAAGGCCGTGGTGACCGGCCTGCAATAAGCCGCGCTTTTCGGCAGTGGTTAATAACCCCACGCCCAATGGCTTGGTTAAAAACAACAGGTCACCCGGTTTCGCTTGACTGTTGAGTTTCAAGTGCTCCAAATCGACTAAGCCGTTGACTGCCAAACCAAACAGTGGCTCTGGAGCATCAATCGAGTGGCCTCCCGCCAACGCTACGCCCAGCTCACGACATACCGCCTGAGCACCCGCGACAACATCACCCGCAATTTCAGGGCTAAGCTTGTCCAGTGGCCAACCTAGAATCCCGAGCGCCATGACCGGCGTGCCTCCCATGGCATACACGTCGCTAATCGCATTAGTCGCTGCAATACGGCCAAAATCGAAGGGATCATCAACAATCGGCATAAAGAAATCGGTGGTGGCAATCATCCCACGGCCATCACCTAAGTCATACACAGCGGCGTCTTCACGACCCTGATTACCTACAATGAGACGTTTATTTCCCACAGGAGGCCCTGCTTTAGCAAGAATTCCATCCAGCACATCTGGAGCAATTTTGCAGCCGCATCCTGCACCGTGACTATATTGGGTTAACCGAATCGAACTCATAACGCCTCTCCTTAGTCTTGGTGTTGTTCCTTAGCATAGCTTACGTTAAAGGGCTTCCAGAGCATCGCTCAGTTTATCGACTGGGATAACCTCCATTCCTTTTGGCGAGTGTTTAGGCGCATTGGCACGAGGCACAATGGCTCGTAGAAAACCATGCTTAGCCGCTTCAGCAATACGTTCTTGCCCACTGGGCACTGGCCGAATTTCTCCTGAAAGCCCCACTTCGCCAAATACCACCAACTCTTTGGGCAGCGCGCGATTCTGCAGGCTAGATACCACTGCCAGCAGTACCGCTAAGTCGGCACTCGTTTCAAGCACTTTCACGCCGCCGACCACGTTAAGGAAGACGTCTTGATCGCCGGTAAACAGACCACCGTGGCGATTTAGCACCGCTAGCAACATAGCCAGCCGGTTTTGATCAACACCAACGGCCACACGGCGAGGATTCCCCAAGGCAGATTCATCGACCAATGCCTGAACCTCCACCAAAATTGGCCGGGTGCCTTCCCACACCACCATGACTAAACTTCCGGGCGCTTGCTCTTCCTGGCGTGACAGAAAAATTGCACTGGGGTTTTTCACCTCTTTTAGCCCTTGCTCTAGCATTGCAAACACACCCAACTCATTTACCGCGCCAAAGCGGTTTTTCTGGCCACGTAATGTTCTAAAACGGGAGTCTGCACCGCCCTCTAGCAGCAGCGAGGCATCAATCATATGCTCCAGTACTTTAGGGCCTGCCAGGGTGCCGTCTTTCGTCACATGTCCCACCAGCAGCAGCACCGTGTTCGTTTGCTTGGCAAAGCGTGTCAGCGCTGCCGCCGACTCACGAACCTGGGCAACCCCGCCTGGCGCGGAGCTAATATCTTCTAGGTGCATCGTTTGAATGGAGTCGATGACCAAAATCTCCGGTTTTTCTCGTTCAGCCACTGCTAAGATTGTTTCGACACTGGTCTCTGCCAACATTTTCAGCCCATTGGTCGGCAGCTGTAAGCGGTGCGCGCGCATCGCCACTTGGGAAAGCGACTCCTCCCCCGTGACATATACAATTCGCCGCTGCTGGGCGAGCTTACAGGCAGTTTGCAAAAGCAGCGTGGACTTACCAGCGCCTGGATTACCCCCCAGTAGCACCGCCGACCCGGGCACTAAGCCGCCGCCTAACACGCGGTCAAACTCGGCAAAGGTCGAACTGAGGCGAGGCACCTCGCTGAGATCTACATTGCCAAGATCCACCACATCACGGGATAGGTCACCTGCATAGCCCGCTCTTCCCGTCGCGGCACCGCTTCCAGGGCGCGCACTGGCCAGACGAATCTCACTCAGCGTATTCCACTCCTGGCAGCTAGAACACTGCCCTTGCCACTTTCGATATTCTGCGCCGCACTCCGTGCATACAAAGGCACTCTTCGCTTTTGCCACCGCCATGTCGCTCCTGTTGTAGTCGCCACCAAGGTATATATAACAGAGAGTTAGAAATACAAAAGGCGGCCGATGGCCGCCTTTTAGCGTCGCGTCACTACTTATTGACGCTGTAACTGCAGCATTTCGCCATTTTCAAAACGACGACGCTCGGGGTCGATCAGCTCCAACGTGCGCTCACTGATGCGTAGAAAATAATAGATCTGCCCATCGCCATCCGGCGTTAACTCATAGACAGTAGCATCTGGGTCAGATGGAGTGCCGGTCAGTACTTCCCAATTACCGGCATAGTTTTCGTCCGGCGGTGTTTGGGGGTGGTTGCGGTAAGTGGCGTTTAAAGTGAACGTCCTCTCTTCAGGAACACTCGTCTCTTCACCCACCATGGTTACATCCAGGTCGATACCGTCGCAGTTTCGGCAAGGTAGCGTCCCTTGGTAATTGGTTTGAGAAGCCGTCATTCCTGACTCTTCACGCTGATCCGTTGGGCCAGCTGCACAGCCCGCCAGCAGTGCCAACATAGCCGAGCCGGCTAGCAAACTCCTATATTGCATTGAGTGTCTCCTTATCGTGTTGGACATACATTGTTTACGCGCGCTTATGACAGCATAACCGCTACAAGGTGCAACGCCCACCCCTATGCCTACTTGAATGCTTGCGCTCAGGCGGCCATCAGGCGACCATGGCTATATTATGTCAGGATAATCAGGTTACCTTCATGAGCCAATACTGGAGTCCGGCCGTTAGGGAGCTTACCCCCTACGTGCCTGGTGAGCAGCCACGCGAACGCGTGATTAAACTCAACACTAACGAGAACCCTTACCCCCCTGCCCCAGGGGTGAGCGAAGCGCTGCGCAATTATGCCATCGACCATCTGCGACTTTACCCTGACCCTACTTCCTACGCCCTGCGCGAAACGTTGGCAGAAACCGTTGGCGTCAGCGTAGCAGAGACGTTTGTAGGTAATGGCTCAGATGAAGTGCTGGCCTTTGCCTTTCAGGCCTTTTTCTGCCACGGCGCACCGCTGGATGTGCCCTCAATCACCTATAGCTTTTACCCTGTCTACGCCAATCTTTACGGCGTCATACTGCGCAAACATCCATTGAATACCCAATGGGAAGTCGATCTCGACGCCCTGGCGAGTGCATCAGAGCGTAGCGGTGTTATCTTTGCCAACCCTAATGCACCAACTGGGCATGCACACTCACTCGAAGCCATTGAATCACTACTTAAACGCGTCACTAACCGAGTCGTGTTAGTTGACGAAGCCTATGTTGATTTTGGTGCAGAAAGTGCTGTCGCCCTAGTCGGTCGCTACCCTAACCTACTCGTTACCGGAACATTCTCTAAATCACGTAGCTTGGCTGGCTTACGTTTAGGCTACGCCATTGGCTCACCTGAGCTCATTGACGGCCTTCAGCGGATCAAAGACTCCTTTAATTCTTACCCAGTGGATAGCCTAGCAAGCTTGGTGGGTATTGAAGCACTGAAAGATGAAACACACTTTGACGCCTGCCGAAATAACGTCATCGCAACGCGCGAACGCACACGTCAGCGACTTGAGCAGCTAGGCTTTGAGGTTTTACCCTCAAAAGCCAACTTCGTGCTTGCTCAACACCCTAACTTTGAAGGTGCTCAGCTATTTGCAGGGCTTCGCGAGAGGGGAATCTTAGTACGCCATTTTAATACTAACGTGCTCAACAACTTCCTGCGCATCACCATCGGCACAGATGATGAAATGGATAGCTTAATAGAAGCGCTAGAAGCGATCTGCCGCTAATTCTCACATTTTCTAAGCAAAAAAAATCCCCCAGGGCGCAAGCCCTGGGGGATTTTTCGTATAAGCGCCTGACGATGACGCCACCGAGCCGCCCTCGTCTTTCCCGCAGGCCAGGCCAAAGTGGATTCCCGAT
>SKHS01000231.1 GCA_007116835.1 Halomonas sp. | reverse complement strand
CGAAAATAGCTTTGCGGGGCCAACCCACGGCCTCGAGTTCTCCGGCGAGGTAATTGCCGTTGGAAGCGACGTTAAACACGTTCCCCCGGGCCAAGCGGTAGTGGGTTTTGGACCTGCCAGCTTTAGCGACCGACTGATCGCCAGCCAGCATGCGGTAGCACCGCTGCCCGAAGGCGTGAGTTACGCAGCCGCCGCCACGATTCCAACCACTTTCTTTACGGTGTATTACGCGCTTAAACACCTAGCGCGCTTGGAACCCGGCGAAAAAGTGCTGATTCACGGCGCGGCAGGTGGCGTCGGCATTGCCGCCCTGCAAATTGCCCAGTGGATGGGAGCCGACATTTACGCCACCGTGGGCTCGGAAGAGAAGCGCGACTTCCTGCGCTTAATGGGCGAAGAGCGTATTTACGACTCTCGCTCGCTCACCTTTGCCGAAGAGATCCTGGAAGACACCCAGGGTGAAGGTGTCGATATTGTACTGAACTCTCTGGCAGGTGAAGCCATCAACCAAAACCTGCGCGCCCTGCGCCCGTTTGGTCGCTTCCTGGAGCTAGGCAAACGTGATTTCTATGAAAACACCCAGATTGGCCTGCGCCCATTCCGCAATAACTTAAGCTACTTCGGCATCGACTCCGACCAGCTTATGAAAGTGCAGCCCGCCCTTACCCAGCGCCTGTTCAGTGAAATGATGGCGCTGTTTAACGACGGTACGCTCAGTCCTCTGCCATTTACCGCGTTCAGTCACAACCAGGTCATCGACGCCTTCCGCTATATGCAGCAAGCGCGCCAAATCGGCAAGGTCGTGGTCACTTACGAACAACCCATTGCGCCGCCGCGTAACGAAGTGCTAGGCACCGGCACCTTAGCGCTCTCTGCCGAGTCCAGCTATCTGGTCACCGGGGGCTTGGGTGGCTTTGGCTTAAAAACAGCGCAATGGCTGGTGAGCAAAGGCGCACGCCAACTGGTATTAGTTAGCCGCAGCGGCCCTACCAGTGAAGAAGCGCAAGCAGCCATCGCTGCTTTTGAAGCTCAAGGCGTGAAGGTACTGGCAACCGCTTGTGATATTACTGACCGCAACGCCTTAGCCAGCGTGATGGCACGCGTACACCACGAACTTGGCCCGCTAAAGGGTATCGTGCACGCTGCCACGGTGATCGATGACGGCCTGATTCGCAATTTGGACGCTGAGCGTATCCAGAAGGTGTTAGCCCCGAAAATCGACGGTGCTCGCCATCTGGATGCTCTCACCCAAGATAGTGAGCTGGACTTCTTTGTCGTGTACTCCTCGGCCACCACGCTGTTTGGTAACCCAGGACAAGCTAACTACGTTGCTGCTAACCACTGGATGGAAGCCTTTGCCACCCGCCGCCGCGCTGCCGGCCTACCTGCCACTTGCGTGCGCTGGGGTGCTATTGAAGATGTTGGCTTCCTGGCGCGCAATACGCGCACGCGAGATGCCTTGCAAGAGCGCTTAGGCGGCTCGGCGCTGCGCTCCGACGACGCCCTTAACGTGCTCGAGCAAATGCTGCTGACGCCCGGGCCCAGTCTAGGCGTGCTAGAGCTTGAGTGGGGAGCCCTTGCGCGCTTCTTACCGACCGCCCAGGCACCCCGATTTACTGAGATCGCCCGCGCCAGTGACGACGACGGCAGCGCTGACAGCGATGACGATATCAGCGCACTCCTGGCCGACCTCTCCCCCGAAGAGATGCACAGCACGGTCACCGAGTTACTACGTGCAGAGTTGGCCAGCATTCTCTTGATTGACGAAGAGAAAATCGACGTCAATCGCTCCGTCTACGATATGGGGTTCGACTCGCTGATGGGCGTTGAATTAATGACCGCCATTGAAAACCGCCTGGGTGTTCAAGTGCCCGTGATGGTACTAAGCGAGGCGTCATCATTGAACAAACTGGCCAACGTGCTGATTCAAAAATTACATCAGCATGACAACGATGTTGAAGAAGGGCCTCAAGATGCGTTAGCCTCTCTGGCCGCTCGCCATGGGGCGGACGGGCTCACCAACGAGTCGGCTTCAACATCCACGACCGAGACACCATGACAGCAAAGCGCTCTGAACTGAAACGACAGCTATTGGAACAGGCACGCAAACGTCAGATGCCACGGGCTACCAGCGCCCAAGTATCTGGCGCTGCAGGGCTAGAGGCAGCTCGGCCAGTTCCTGAGCGCTTTACACGATTCGATGCGCACCCCGGCTATCAACAACTTGCCATGATGCGCCAAGGTGCCGAGCAGCTCGGCCTTAAAGATCCTTTCTTTAAAGTGCATGAAGGACTGGCCGGCGCCACCAGCGTGATTAACCAGCACCAGTGCATTAACTTTGCCAGCTACAACTACCTGGGCTACTCCGGCGACCCGCGGGTTGTACGGGCAGCGTGCGACGCCGCGGCCCACTACGGCACATCGGTATCAGCTAGCCGCGTTGTGTCCGGCGAACGCCCTATCCATGGTGAACTTGAGCAAGCCATTGCCAGCACCTATGGTGTTGAAGACGCCGTGGTCTTTGTCAGCGGTCACGCAACGAATGTGTCAACGATCGGCTATCTGCTAGGCCCAAAAGATCTGGTACTTCACGACGAATACATTCACAACAGCTCATTAGTGGGTGCCCAGCTCTCTGGCGCTAAACGCATGTCGTTTAGCCACAACGACCCCACCTCATTAGAAGCGCTGCTAAGCCGTCATCGCCACCAGTTTGAACGGGTGCTGGTGGTCGTAGAAGGGCTCTACAGCATGGATGGCGATATTCCCGACCTACCCCGCTTTATTGAATTAAAGCAGCGCTACCAAGCGTGGCTCATGGTCGATGAAGCACACTCGTTTGGTGTGATGGGTGATACCGGTCTTGGTCTGCGGGAGCACTTTGCCATTGACCCCACCGATGTTGACATCTGGATGGGCACCATGAGCAAAACACTGTCAGGTTGCGGCGGCTATATTGCAGGTAATAAAGCACTCGTGGAAACCCTGCGTTACTTTGCACCGGGCTTTCTGTACAGCGTCGGCATGCCTGCTCAGGTGGCAGCTCCTTCACTAAAAGTGCTTGAACTGATGCCCCAAGAGCCCCAACGCGTGGCCAAGCTTCAGGCCATCTCACGCTATTTTCTTGAACAGGCGCAAGCCCGGGGAATGGACACCGGCCACAGCATTGGCTCTGCGGTGGTACCTGTTATTGTCGGCAGCTCACCGCTCGCCGCTCACCTCTCTCATGCGCTGCTTGAACAGCACATTAACGTACAGCCTATTTTGTACCCTGCTGTTCCAGAAAAAAGCGCCCGTTTACGCTTCTTCCTTTCCTGCGAACACACCCAAGCCCACATCGACCAGACGCTGGATGTACTCGCCGTGCTGCTCGCCAAGGCCAATGGTTGAACTATGGAAGAGCTAGAAAGCCAAGCCGAGTGGATAAACCCCAGTTGGTACGTAATTCAATGCAAAGGGGGTGAATCGTTTCGCGCAGCGGAGCACCTCGCCAACCAAGGCTATGAAGTGTTCCACCCGGTGCTTAACGCAAAACGTAAGCGCCAAGGCAAGTTCACCACAGTGACCGAGCCGCTGTTTCCTTACTATCTGTTTATCCGCCTGGATCAGATTGTCAGCAACTGGCGGCCGATCCGCTCAACCCGCGGCGTACTGCGCTTACTAACCTTCGGCAACACCCCTATTGCCGTACCCGACGCACTGGTAAACATCCTACGCGCACAGCCACACTACCAAGAAGGCAGCCACAGTATCTTTTGTGCCGGGGAAAAAGTGACCATTACCGATGGCCCTTTCAAAGATTTAGAAGCCGTCTTTAAACGCTGCAAGGGCGAAGAGCGGGCTATCGTTCTGCTTAACGTACTGCAGCGCCCTCAGGATGTTGAGCTGTCTATCGACAACTTACGAAAAAATTAAAAAGAGGCCGTCGTGACGGTCTCAGGCTGAAGTACATCACGGCAAGTTACCAAGAAAAAAGAGAAATCACTGTTGTAGAAAAAGGGCTGCATTTTCCTGTTTACGCTGATCCAGTGTTTTAGTGATAGCTGACACTGTCGTTTTACTGATCCCCTGCTGCTGTGCGAGATGAGCAAATTGGCTGAGTGCTTGAGATACTTCTTCAACGACGTGCCGCGCTTCATTCCAACTCCCATAGCCGGCACTTGCGGCAAGCTTCTGCATAACCTTAATTGGCGGAGCTTTGCCATAACCACCAAAAGCGGTGGCGTGTTCGTTAAATGGATGCGGGCTATAGGTGACATCGTAAAAGGGGGCTGGCTGCCATCGACCGTCGTCCGACTGCAAAAAAGCCCAGTTTTTACTGTGATCGTCTTGGTTAGACGACAGCAGATTAAATATGGCGCGTCGAAATTGCAGTTGCCCTGCGGCAGGGGATTTACACAGCTGTCGGCTGGCTTTGATCAAGTCAATATAATCTAAACTTGGGGTTCGAAAGTCCGCATCAAGCAAACCACAGGCACTGTGCATATGAAGGCGGCCTGCATTAGGTTCGTCTCTTAAAGCAGAGCGCTCAGCCATATAGTCAAAACGTTTAAGCGCCAACCACGCAGGTGCACCGCTAATGCGAGGCGCTTCAATAAGTTGCCAAATCGGCGGTTGACACTTGGCTTGCTCGGCCATTTGCAAATAGACAGCCTCACACAGACCTTCTTCATGCCCTAGCGCTAAATGCTTTGAAGTAAACTTAATCAGCCAAGCTTCATCACCGCGTTGTGCGAAGGTTCGACAACGCTTAATTTCGCCAGAAGGCATATAAATCTGCGCCTTAGGCCTTGCACCTCCTGAACTACCACCGGCCACTAATGCGGCCAGCACTTGCTGAGCGTACCCATCGAAATCATCGTGGTTGCTATCAATATGGTCAGACATTGAAACATCGAAGAGCGTTTGCGCCTCTAAACCCAGCGTCGCTAAATCAATGTCAGATTGGAGCTCAGTTGAGAACTCAGATACCGGCGAGAAAGAGAGCGCCCCCATACCTTTATCACCAACAAAAGCCAGTCTATCCATCGCCGTTAATTGATTAGGGAGAATGCCCTTTTGACGGAAAATACGATCTTGCAACAGCATTCCCCAGCCATCAGGCAAGCAATCACCAAATACACCATGCACACCTTGATGAGGCTGTTTCGGGGCGGCTTGCACTTGCGTATTGGTTTGCAAAGTAAAAGGCGACAAATTTCCAAACTGCTTCACATAGCTGTCAACATACTGAAAAAAAACGCCTTGCCGATTCTGAGCCAACACACCGACTGCCACCTGTTCACCTGAGCTTAAGGTTCGAGCTACGTTGAGTTTTTGGATAGGTTTAAAAGGCATCTTTTAGCACCTCATCAATGCTACTTGGAACAGTAGCTTGATCCTTACTTGGTTGAGTGAGCTGATAGAGCCTATCCAGTGAGTCGAGTGTCTGCCAAAGCAACAGTAGTTGGCGAAATGAAATTTTCCCAGTCAGCTCAAACTTCTTAATGGTTGCTGCTGGTACACAGCTGCGCTCTGCCAGCGCAGCTCGTGATAACTTTGCTTGTTGGCGTAACTCACGCAAGTAAGTGGCATACGCTTGGCTCACATCGGTATCATCTAGTAATGTAAAATTCATCATCAGAAACCAGAATGGATACAATAGTATCTATTATATGGACAACAACCCCATAATGGCCACTATTGTATCCAAAAACGACCGTCATATAGAAAATGACTCGATGACAACAGTACTTTGAGCTTGAAAATCACTTGCCGATGCCAGGGTCAGCCAGTGGTTCCCCAGCAGCAAGCAAGGAATATACGAACCGCCGAGCTGGGGGGGGGTAGCCTGCGGAGCGACTGGAGCAGGGGCAGCGGCTTAGCCACTGCCTAGTGAAGGCGTATCGAAGCAGGAAGGTTCTGGGGGTGATCTCAGAACCCTCGCCCAAAGCGCGAAGCGCAGCGGGCGGGGAGTGTTAGCGATGAAACTGCTTTTCACGCTCGGGCTGCCAAAATATTGCATCAATACGCAGGCGAACTTCCGTATTATTGGGGAGCGGCCACTCAATGACATCACCCACTCGCAAACCAATTAACGCCGCGCCAATCGGTGCCATCACCGAGATACCGTCCTCAACACTCCCAAGGGCATGAGGATACACCAGCGTTCGAATCATCTGACGCTCACGGGTTAAGTCAGTGAAGCGTATTTGGCTGTTCATGCTTACCACATCTTCCGGGATATCTTGGGGATCAAGCACCTCTCCACGGGCCAACTCCTCTTCAAGTAGCTCCGCCACCATCATGTCTTTTTCAGATGCCGTATCAATCAGACGCTGAAGCCGGTCCGCATCAAGGCGATTGATGATAATAGAAGGACGCTGCCCCATTTCTACTCTCCTTAGAAAGTAATTAACTGTCGTGTTTTTTATAACGCACCAATGAAAACAGCCCTTCCCCAAAGGGAAAGGACTGTGTTGTAACAGTGTATGTGGTTTGGCTAATAAAAGCGACTATATAACACCCTGCTCAATCATCGCATCGGCCACTTTACGGAAGCCAGCAATGTTAGCACCCAATACAAGGTTATCCGGCTCGCCAAACTCACTGGCCGTGTCGGCACACTGGCGATAAATATCCGCCATAATCTGCTTAAGTTTCTCGTCAACCTTCTCCAACGGCCACTGCTCCATACTACTGTTTTGCGCCATTTCTAGCTGACTGGTCGCCACGCCGCCGGCATTTGCCGCCTTACCAGGCCCATAGGCGATTTTCGCTTCCAAAAAGCGGTCCACCGCCTCTTTTGTAGAGGGCATGTTGGCCCCTTCACTCACACAGGTGACACCGTTAGCCAACAGCGCCTTCGCATCGGCTTCGGTAAGCTCATTTTGTGTTGCACAAGGGAACGCTGCCTCACCTTCAATACGCCACACCGCATGGCCATCCTGTGGGTAATCACGAGCCGAAATATAGTGCGCGT
>SKHS01000185.1 GCA_007116835.1 Halomonas sp. | reverse complement strand
GCGAGGTGATACTCACTTGCCACGAGGCGTGCCAATTCGTGATGATCAACTAAACCGCCGTCTTGAAGCGCTGGGTAAGGGAATGCGCCCCAGTGATGAAGAGATTGAGGCTAATCCCAGGGCGCGCAGTGCCGTGATGCGGGCCGCCCGTAAACGAGTGTAATCATGAGCATGGATCGGATAGAGCGTTGGGTGTCAACGCTACGCACCGAATGGCCGTTCAAGCTGCGCTGGCGTGTTTGGCCGGTGATTATTCTCTTACTGTTTTTAGCGTGCGTAGTGACAGCCGGCTTTGTGGTTGCCACAACGCATATGACCCGCGTGCAATTTGCTCAGTTACAGCAGCTAGAGCAGGAAAAGAACCAGTTACAAACGGAGTGGGGGCAATTGCTGCTGGAAGAGGGCGCGTGGTCGACGCCAGCCCGTATAGAGCAGATTGCCACGGAGCGGCTTGAAATGCGCATTCCTGATGTGAACGACGTCGAGGTGATTCGACCATGAAGCGCGAAGGTCGGGGAGGGATTTCCCGTCAACTGCCCATTGCACCGCCGCTAGCAGGCGGCCGTTTTTTATTTATTCTAATTATTATAGCGCTGGCATCGGTCATTTTGATTGGGCGGGTGACGCTACTTCAGGTGATTGATCGCCCCTTTTTGCAAAGCCAGGGCGACGCCCGTACGCTTCGTCATGAAGCTATTCCCGCACATAGAGGAATGATCACGGATCGAAACGGTGAGCCGTTGGCTATTTCAACGCCCGTCGTGACGCTTTGGGCAAATCCTCAAGAACTACCAACTGATGTTATCCAGCGGCTAATGCTGGCACAGTCGTTGGGTATGTCGTTGGACGATTTCGAGGCGCGTGTTGCGCGTTTTAGCAGCCGTGAGTTCATGTACCTGCGCCGCCAAATGACCCCCGAAGCAGCTCAGCGCACGCTCGATTTGCGTACGCCAGGTGTTTACCCACAGCGTGAATACAAGCGTTACTATCCTGCCGGTGAAGTGGCAGCTCAGTTACTGGGTGTGACCAACGTTGACGATGTGGGGCAAGAGGGACTTGAGCTTGCCTACCAGCCTTTTTTGGCAGGTCGCCCCGGTCAGCGTCGAGTGATTAAAGACCGCCGAGGTCGCCTAGTTCGAGAGCTAGGCGTCATTCGTGAGGCGCAGCCTGGCGGCGAGCTGACCCTGGCGATTGATCAGCGCATTCAATACATGGCCTATCGAGAGTTGCGCGCTGCGGTGGCTGAACATGAAGCTGACGGCGGTGTGCTCGTCATGATGGATGCGCGAACCGGGGAAGTGTTAGCAATGGCCAACTTGCCCTCCTACAACCCGAATAATCGCGCTGGCTTAGACCCGCGTGGGTTACGCAATCAAGCGTTGGTTGATGTGTTTGAGCCAGGCTCGGTGATGAAGCCCTTAGCGATGGCCGCTATACTCGAAAGTGGTGTTGTTCACCGCAATGCTGAGGTCGATACCTCGCCTGGGTGGATGCGTATTGATCAGTTCACGATTCGCGATATCCGTAACTACGGCAAGCTGGATTTAGCGGGTATTTTGGAAAAGTCCTCGAATATCGGCATGTCGCGTTTAGCGTTACAGTTAAGCGATACGGCCATCTGGGAAAAGTATAACCAGCTAGGCTTCGGCCAAAGTCCTGGCACCGGGTTCCCTGGTGAGTCGACTGGCAGTTTGCCGGCCCCTGTGCGCTGGTCGCGTAGCGAGCGCGCGGCGCTTTCCTATGGTTACGGGCTGTCGTCTTCGGCGCTGCAAATAGCCAGTGCCTATACTGCGTTGGCCAATGAAGGTGAGCGCTTTCCGCCATCGTTGTTAAGGCTTGCTGAGCCCCCTCGGGGGATTCCAGCGATATCGCCTAGCGTTGCCAATGACTTGTTAGATCTTTTAGAAACGTCCGTGGGAGCTTATTCGGGTGGGCGTCGTGCCCGCGTCGAAGGTTACCGAGTTGGTGGTAAAACGGGCACCGTGCGTAAAACAGGCCAGCAGGGCTATGCAACCAACGCCTATCGCAGTGTGTTTGCAGGGATTGCCCCTATTTCGGATCCCCGTATTGTTACCGTTGTGATGATTGATAACCCTCGTGCGGGTCAGTTTTATGGAGGGGCAGTCGCTGCCCCAGTATTTTCAAGCGTAACAGGCAATGCGTTACGCTTGTTAGACGTGCCACCCGACCACGGGGTCGAGTAGCGTTTAAAGGAGATTGCATGAGGTTGTGCCCAGACAGTTTATGGAAAGCAATAAAGCGCGTATGGCCAACTGCCATACTGCCGGAAACGCTGCCCACCGTGCCGGCTCAGTTGCGCTTAACCACGGATACACGCCAGCTCGAAGTAGGCGATGTGTTTGTGGCGGTGCCCGGTAGCCAGCATGACGGAAACGCATTTATTAGCCACGCCCTGGACGGGGGAGCCTCGCTTGTGTTGGCACACACTAAGCAAAGCGAGTTGACGTTTGACGGAAAAGTGATTTATTTACCACATCTGTCAATGCGTCTGGGTGAGCTGGGCCGTGCTTTATTTTCGGTTCCTGACGACCTTAATGTGATTGCGGTAACTGGGACCAATGGTAAAAGCTCTGTTACACATTACATTGCTGCGTTAAGCGAACTGCTCAACACGCCGGCTGGCCTGGTGGGCACGTTAGGCGTTGGGCGACTGGGTGCGCTGGTTGATACTGGCTTAACAACCCCTGGTCCCTTGGCTTTACAAGAAATTTTAGGGGAGTTAGCTGGCCAGGGCGTTCGTCGCATTGCGCTTGAGGCATCTTCCCATGCGCTGGAGCAGCGGCGTTTAGACGCCGTCAATGTCACGGTGGGTGTGTTTACCAACTTGACGCGAGACCATCTGGATTATCACGGTAGTATGGCCGCTTATGCTGCCGCTAAGGCAAGGCTGTTTCGGCGTTCTGAGTTGGCACTGGCGGTTGTCAATGCAGACGACCGGCTGGCGCGTCTGATGCTAGCAGGCTGCGATAGCAGTGTGCGTGTGCTGGCGGTCGGCAGTGACGAGGCGGTGACGTTGCGTATACTTGATTGGCATCCTGATGAGCAGGGTCAACAAGCGCTTATCGCCACCCCTGACGGCGAGAAAGTGCTCAACCTAGCCCTGATGGGGCGCTTCAATCTGGATAACGTGCTGCTCGCTATGAGTGTGCTCTACGGGTTAGGAGAGTCGTTAGATCGCTTATTTGAAGCGGCGTCGCAGCTGGCTCCTGTGCCGGGTCGGATGGCGCTCTATCGTATGGCTAATGCTCCCAGCGTTGTGATTGATTATGCCCATACACCGGATGCCCTGGCTAATGCGCTGAAGGCGCTGCGAGAGCATTTAGGAAATACAGGGAAGCTTTGGTGTGTCTTTGGGTGTGGGGGGGATCGTGATACGGGGAAGCGCGCAGAAATGGCGGCTGTTGCGGAACAGCGTGCAGACCATATCGTGGTGACGGATGATAATCCGCGTAACGAGCCTGCCGAGCGTATTCGCCAGCAAATTACCGCTGGCTTTTCAGCCGCTGCCGCGTTTACGGAGCTAGGCGATCGTAGCCAAGCGATTGATTATGCGGTTCAGCATGCCGATTTACAGGACGTTATCTTAGTGGCTGGAAAAGGCCATGAGGCCTACCAGGAGATCCACAATGTGCGCCACGCCTACCAGGATGACGAGCAGGTGTTACACGCTTTAACGTCGAGGGCCAGCGCACTATGAACTGGCCGTTAGCGCACATTGCGTCGGCGCTTAACCTGAGTGTGTCGCAAGCGCTAGGCAGCCTGTCAGTAACGGCGGTGATTACCGATACACGGCAGATTGTCCCAGGGTGCTTGTTTGTGGCCTTAAGGGGGCCACGATTTGATGGTCACGACTTTGTTGAGCAGGCGATGGAGAAGGGCGCGATCGCTGCGCTGGTTGAAGCTCCGGTTGATAGTGCGCTGCCCCAGCTGTTATGCGCGGATACCCGGCTTGGGCTAGGCCTGCTGGCACGGGCATGGCGCAATCAATTTTGTCTGCCTACTGTGTCGGTAACGGGTAACAGTGGCAAAACAACTGTAAAAGAGATGACCGCTGCATTGTTGTCTCCCTTGGGCGAAGTGTTAGCCACCCAGGGCAACTTAAATAATGACATCGGTGCGCCGCTGTCATTGCTGCGTATTACCGAGCAGCACAAAGCTGCGGTGATTGAGCTAGGGGCTAACCACATCGGAGAAATTGCCTGGACAAGTCGGCTTGCTTCACCTGACGTTGCGATTATTACCAATGTGACCGGTGCTCATGTGGGCGAGTTTGGTGGTATGGGACAAATTGCCCAGGCCAAAAGCGAAATCATGCTTGGGTTAAATGCCGACGGTGTTGCCGTTCTCAACAAAGATGACCGCTACTTTGATACCTGGGCAGCATGTGCGGCACCACGGCGGGTGGTTAGTTTTGGGTTACATCCTCATGCGGATGTCTCTGCCTCAGACCTTTCGTGTGACCTGCTAGGGCGGTATGCTTTCACGCTTATTCAGCATGGTCAGGCGCTAGGCGAGTTACGGCTACCGCTGGCGGGTAAGCACAATGTCAGTAACGCGTTAGCGGCAGCCGCAGCGGCGCTTGTGGTGGGCGTCTCGGCACAAGATGTTATCTCCCGGTTGGCGAATTTAGCATCACTGCCGGGGCGCTTAAGCGTTATGCCGGGTAAACATAACACCACGTTGTTAGATGATACCTACAATGCAAACCCTGGTGCCGTTAAAGCCGCGCTCGACACGCTGGCAAGTTTTTCAGGGCCACGGTGGTGTGCGCTAGGTGCAATGGGTGAGTTAGGCGATCAGTCTGAGCAACTGCATGCCGAGGTGGGTCATTACGCTGCCTCTCTGGGTATTGATCAGCTGCTGACTTATGGCGATGCCGCTCGACCAGCAAGCGATGCCTTTGGTCGTGGGCAGCATTTCGACGATCACGAGACGTTAATACGTCATATTATTAACACTCTGCCACCTCACACCGTACTGTTGGTGAAGGGGTCGCGTAGCGCAGGCATGGAAAATGTCATTGCTGCGCTACGTGCGGACGATACAAGGTAAGCGCCGTTCATGTTTCTTCATTTGGCGAATTTTTTAGCGCAATATCAAACTGCATTCCAAGTTTTTAACTACTTGACCTTGCGCGTTATTCTCGCAGCGCTCACCGCTCTGATGCTGTGTTTATGGCTCGGTCCCTGGGTAATCAGGCGACTGGTCGAGGGACAGATAGGTCAGGCGGTGCGTGATGATGGTCCTCAATCACATTTGTCTAAAGCAGGCACGCCTACGATGGGCGGGGCAATGATCTTGCTGGCCATTGCCATTAGCACGTTGGTTTGGGGGGATTTAACCAACCACTATGTTTGGATAGTGCTGCTGGTAACTCTGGGGTTCGGTGCCGTGGGCTGGGTGGACGACTACCGCAAAGTTGTCGAAAAAAACCCGCGTGGGTTGCCAGCGCGCTGGAAATATTTCTGGCAGTCGGTGGTCGGGCTGGGGGCTGCGATTGTGTTGTATGTGACCGCCTCGACACCTGCTGAAACGAGTTTGCTGATTCCCATGTTTAAAGATGTCGCACTACCGCTTGGCGTCTTTTATATCGTGTTGACGTATTTTGTGATTGTGGGTAGCTCTAATGCGGTTAATTTAACCGATGGGTTAGATGGCTTAGCCATTATGCCCACTGTGCTTGTCGCAATGGGGCTCTCAGTATTTGCCTATGCGAGTGGTAACGCGGTATTTGCCAATTATCTACACATTCCGTTTATTTCTGGAACCGGCGAGCTGGCGATATTCTGTGCCACGATTGCTGGGGCTGGGCTGGGCTTTCTATGGTTTAACACCTATCCCGCTCAGGTGTTCATGGGCGATGTGGGTGCCTTGGCACTCGGCGCAGCGCTAGGCGTCGTTGCTGTTATCGTGCGTCAAGAGATTGTGCTGTTTATCATGGGCGGTATCTTCGTGCTGGAAACGGTATCAGTGATATTGCAGGTTGGTTCATACAAACTGACCGGTCGACGGATCTTTCGCATGGCACCGCTACACCATCACTATGAGTTAAAAGGCTGGCCCGAGCCGCGCGTTATTGTGCGTTTTTGGATTATTACGGTAGTGCTGGTGCTGTTAGGGCTAGCCACGCTCAAAGTTCGATGATTAGCAAAGCAGTAGCGGCAGCGTTGCTGCTATTAGCGTGATGTGTAAAGGAGCCGGTCATCGTGCGAGTCGCTAATGGGGTTACCGTTGTTATTGGTCTAGGGGTGTCAGGTCAAGCGATCTGCCGCCACTTAGCCCGTCAAGGCACAGCGTTTGTGGTGGTGGACACACGACCAGAACCTCCTGGCTTAGGCGCTTTTCAAACTCAATATCCCGATGTTGAAGTGTACTGTGGCCCCTTGACGGAGGTTGATTTCACCAACGCCTATGAAGTGGTTGTCAGCCCGGGGGTTGATCCTCACTCTGCTGGGCTTGCAGGCTTACTAGAACGCAAAAATGCGGTGACAGGTGAGCCTGTGTTGGTGGGTGAGATCGCTTTGTTTACGCGTGCTGTAAAGGCACCAGTCGCTGCTATTACAGGCTCAAATGCGAAGTCAACGGTTACTACGTTGTTAGGTGAGATGGCAGTAGCCGCTGGCGTTAAGGTGGCGGTGGGTGGCAATTTAGGCACCCCAGCGCTGGACCTGTTGGCAGAGTATCCTGATGCCGAACTTTACATCCTTGAGCTGTCAAGTTTTCAGTTGGAAACTACCCCCTATTTAGGGGCCAAGGCGGCTGCTTTCTTAAACATCTGTGAAGATCACCTTGACCGCCATGGTGATATGGCCGGCTATCTGCAGGCCAAACAGCGTATTTTTTGGGGGGCGCAATCAGCAATTGTGAACGCAGACGATGCCCTCACCTGGCCTGATACGCCCGTGCCTCATGTTGAGCGCTTCACTGCGTTTGAACCCACAGATAAT
>SKHS01000270.1 GCA_007116835.1 Halomonas sp. | reverse complement strand
GATGTTTGTGATTGCGCCAGTAATGTGGCTTAAGCCTAGCCCCCAGCAGAAGCGCCAAATGGCGCTGCGCTCAAGTGCCAGGAAGCAAGGGGTAACGATCAAAATGGAGAAACCGCCGCTGCATCATTTTCGGGGCACTATGCCTGCTTATCGTTGGCACTACCCACAGCAGGCGCCTGGGCCTGACTTTGTGCTTCTACGGGATAGCAATGCGAGCGATGCACTAGCGCCCTATCATGCTGGCTGGCGCTGGCGTATTGCACCATTGCGGCCTTTGCCAGAACAGGCGGGAGAGACATTGCAAAGCTTGCTAGAACGCCTTCCACAAGACGCGTTAGTGATTGAGTCAACGCCCTATTCACTAACGCTATGGTGGTGGGAGTCGCAAAACGCCGACCGATTTTCGACCTACGTGGCGGATTTTCAGCAGCTGAGAAGCGCGCTTGAGGGGTTGTCAGACCGCCCTGTCGCCAAACCGTTTATGGGAAGAAGCGAAGCAACAGGGCGGAAATGATCAGACGGGTGCGGCAGGGCCTTCCTGGTCTCTTGCTTGAATGGTGAGCCCGTTAGATTCGATTAATGCTAGCCACTTATCGAGTTGCGCTAAGTCGTTTTCACTTAACCCAACAAGCATTTCTTTACGGGCCTCCTGAACCACGTTGTCAATTTGTTCAAGCAGTGGCATGGCTGCCTGCGTTAGGTAAATGCGTTTGCTGCGACGATCATTATCACACGCTCGTCGCTCAACTAACCCTTGTTCCTCAAGCTGCCCTAGCGTGCGAACCAGTGACGGAGCTTCAACGCCAATAGCCTTAGCCAGTTCGCACTGGGGGTTTCCTTCGCCCAGTTTCCACAGGTGGTAAAGCGTCACCCAGCGCGTTTGTGTTAATCCCAGCGGGGCCAGTCGACGATCAATAATAGAACGCCATAAATGGGGCAGGCGTGCAATGCGAAAACCAATTGTTGAAGGCATAAATCTAGCTACCGAAAAATGTAAGTAGGCGAATTGTCATAAGCCGCGTTGCTGAATGCAAGATGTTCTGTTATTCCACCGTTTACGGATTGTTTTCCCCAGGTGTTCCGCCTGGCACAAAACGACGTAGATTAAGAGCGCTCAGGCCGCTGGGTTGAATGCGGCTGTCAGCAACAGTAGCTACGTTAAGATCGTCTGAAACAGTAAACCTGAGCAGCCCGAGACGTTGTCCGCCATCGGTCATGATATCAATCCGCCATTCGCCCGATGGGTCTTCAGGGAAGTTCTGTTTGTGACTCCATGCGCGGTAGCCTTGTTCCCTTCCACCGTTTATCGCCAGCTCAATTGTGTCGATGGTTACACCGTTATGGTGCCAAACATGATAGATCGTTTCGCTTAAACCACGCGGTGCGCGTATCGCGGTATAGACGTACAAACCGCTGGTGAGCAGTGTCTCTGGGGTAAGGGCCATCGAGCCTTGCGGCGCACGGTTTTGGATATCGAGAGCTGGCGATAGTGCGCTGCTCGTCATCCATAAACTCGCGGGGGGAACCCAAATACGTCCTATCCATGCGGCATACGCCAGCAATAGAGACAGCGTGACAAACCCAAGCCAGCGCGCTAGCGAGCGTTTTTTGACATGTTGCCAAAAGCTAGGAAGCGCCACGAGGGCCATTAATACCAGCGACAACAGTAAGCTTTGGCGAGTAGTGAGGTGCAGCATGATCGGTAGGATCACGATCAACACTAAAAAGACGCATTGAGCGTGAAAAATAAAGTAGAGGCTTCGCCAGCGCCCGGCAAGCTTGTAGTAGAGCGGGTCAATAATCGATAGCGCAGCCATCCCGAGTACGACGAGGGCAAACAACGTTTGTCCGCTGTTCCACACGGTGGTGATCAAAATGAACGGCAGCGTAAAAAATAGCGTTTCCTGGTGAATCATCTGGGCGATAAACGAGGTAACGCCTTTAGGAAGAGTGGGGTAGTCATGGCTAGATAGCCAGCGGCTAATAACACTTTCAAACAGTAACAGCAGCCAGGCAACTAATAGCCCAAGTGCCAACGCAGCGCCTAGCCATTGCTGGCGATCGACCAGAAAAAAACTGCCCAGTCCAGCGGCGAAGGCCATAGGTGGCCACAGCCAGCTCCAGGGTTTTAGGCGCTCAACCGTGCGTTCGATTCGTGTTTGCAGCGCCGTGATGCGAGCGACAGTAAGCAAATTACCCATGATGGTGTTGGCTCATAAAGTGAAACAGCATGATCGTTGGGTTGATCGGTAAAGTCGATGCGTTCCTTACTATGCCTTTAAAAAACGCAAGAAATGTGGGAACTGTGGCGCTGTTGTCAGTCCCATCGTGTAAGTTCATATAAGAGATAAGCACATTAGCCAAAAGTCAGGGCTTGACGTTCTGTCGTATCTCAACCAAGCTTAAGCAATCAAACGACCGTATGAAATGCGCGGCGGGCCCGATACAAGGTGCCAGCCCGAACTTGTGGAGAGAGCGCGGATGATCTATCAAGGCAATGCCATCACGGTGGAGCGTTGTGACACCCAAGGTGGCAATGACATCGCTAAGCTCACTTTCGATCTGAAAGATGAGTCTGTTAATAAGTTGTCCAGCACCGTTGTGGCAGAGCTGGGCGAGGCGGTAAAAGCGCTTCAAGCGGAAAGCGGCCTGCAGGGCTTGATGATTGGCAGCGGCAAAGATGCGTTTATTGTCGGTGCTGACATTACCGAATTTCACAGCCTTTTTGATAAAGGCGAAGAGTACCTCGTCGAGATGAACCTGAAGGTTCACGACATCTTCAACGCGATTGAAGACCTTCCTTTTCCCACGGTGACGGCCATTAATGGCTTGGCACTGGGTGGTGGCTGCGAAGTACTGCTGACCACTGATTTCCGAGTAATGAGTGAAAAAGCCAAAATTGGCTTGCCGGAAACCAAACTAGGTATTTTGCCAGGTTGGGGCGGCTGTGTACGTTTACCCCGCTTAATTGGTGCTGATAATGCCGTTGAATGGATTGCGGGCGGCACGGAAAACCGTGCTAACGCTGCACTAAAAGTCGGCGCTGTTGATGCGGTGGTAAGCCACGAGCTTCTTGAAGAAGCCGCGTTGGACCTGTTGGATCGTGCCAATGCCGGTGAGCTGGATTACCAAGCGCGCCGCGAAGAGAAGAAAACACCCCTTAAGCTGAACGCTATTGAACAGATGATGGCCTTTGAAACGGCCAAAGGGTTCGTCGCTGGCAAGGCTGGCCCTCACTACCCGGCGCCGGTTGAAGCCATCAAAGTGATCCAAAAAGGCGCTGGCGAGACCCGTGCTCGTGCCCAAGCGAGTGAAGCAAAAGCGTTCGCTAAGCTAGCGCTCAGTAGCGTTGCCTTTAACTTGGTTGGCCTGTTCCTTAATGACCAAGTCGTGAAGAAAAAAGGTAGCAAATACGAAAAGCAGTCGCAGCCAGTTAAGCAGACCGCCGTGCTAGGCGCAGGCATCATGGGTGGCGGCATTGCCTACCAGAGCGCCAGCAAAGGCACGCCCATTGTCATGAAAGACATCAATGAGGAAGCCATTGAGCTGGGCCTAAAAGAAGCGCGTAAGCTGTTCTCCAAGCAAGTAGAGCGTAAAAAGCTGACCACCGAGCAGATGGCTGAAAAGCTGACCAACATCCGCCCCACGCTCTCTTACGGTGACTTCGACAACGTCGACCTAGTGGTCGAGGCGGTGGTTGAAAACCCCAAGGTCAAAGACGCCGTGCTGACAGAAGTGGAAGGCATGGTGAATGAAAACACCATTCTTACCTCTAACACCTCGACGATTTCTATTAATCGCTTGGCTAAGAATCTTAAACGTCCAGAAAACTTCTGCGGTATGCACTTTTTTAACCCTGTGCACCGTATGCCGCTGGTAGAAGTTATTCGTGGCGAGAAGACCTCAGATGCAGCGGTAGCCGCAACGGTCGCCTACGCACGTGCAATGGGCAAAACCCCGATCGTGGTGAACGACTGCCCCGGCTTCTTGGTTAACCGCGTACTGTTTCCTTACTTTGGCGGCTTTAGCTTCCTGGTAGAGCAGGGCGCTGATTTCCAACGAGTTGACAAAGTGATGGAAAAGTTCGGCTGGCCTATGGGGCCTGCGTACCTTCTGGACGTAGTCGGCCTGGATACCGCGGTGCACGCTAACGAAGTGATGGCGGAAGGCTTCCCGGATCGCATGGCGCGTGACGGCAAAACCGCTATTCAGGTGATGTACGATAATAAGCGCCTGGGCCAGAAGAACGATAAAGGCTTCTATGCCTATGAAGAAGATAAGAAAGGCAAGCCTAAGAAAGTGACCGACGAGCAAGCCTATGCACTGGTAAAAGACGTCGTCAAAGAGCAAAAAGAGTTCTCTGATGAAGACATTATTGCGCGCATGATGGTACCACTTTGTCTGGAAACGGTGCGTTGCCTTGAAGATGGCATCGTGGAAACCCCTGCTGAAGCTGATATGGCGCTGATCTACGGCATTGGTTTCCCTCCCTTCCGCGGTGGCGCGCTGCGCTACATTGACGCGATGGGCGTTGCCGAGTTCGTGAAGCTAGCCGAAAACCTTGCCAATGAGTTAGGCCCGCTTTACGCGCCCACTGAGAAACTGCGTCAGATGGCTCAAAATAATGAGCAATTTTATTCTGGTACTCAGGCCTAACCACCACGCATAGGAGATAGAAGATGAGTTTGAACCCAAGAGATATCGTGGTGGTTGACGGTGTTCGTACCGCCATGGCGAAAGCTAAAAATGGTGCGTTCCGCAACGTGCGTGCTGAAAACTTATCAGCAGCCGTCATGCAGGCGCTGTTTGATCGTAACGCCAACCTAGACCCGTCTGAAGTGGACGATGTGATCTGGGGTTGCGTTAACCAGACTCTTGAGCAATCCATGAACATCGCGCGTAACGCGGCGATTATGACTGGTATTCCCCGCTCGGTGCCTGCGCAAACGGTTAACCGTTTGTGCGGCTCTTCGATGACCGCGCTGCACATTGCGGCGGCCAACATTAAAGCGGGCATGGGCGACTTTTATGTGGTTGGTGGGGTAGAGCACATGGAGCATGTGCCTATGGCTCACGGTGTTGACGTTAACCCTGCTGCCAGCAAGTACGCTGCGAAAGCCGCTATGATGATGGGACTAACCGCTGAACTGCTGGGTAAAATGCACGGCATTTCCCGTGAAGATCAGGATAAGTTTGGCGTGCGTTCCCACCAGCGTGCCCAGGCCGCCATGGAAAAGGGCTATTTCGATAACGAAATCATTGGTGTCGAAGGCCATGATCAGCGCGGCTTTAAAATGCTGTTCAAAAACGATGAAGTGATTCGCCCTGAGGCGAGCCTTGAGTCCATGGCCAGCCTTAAGCCGGTGTTTGATCCTCGCAGCGGCACCGTTACCGCTGGCACGTCATCTGCATTGTCGGTAGGTGCGTCAGCCATGGCCGTGATGAGCTACGAACGCGCCCAAGCGTTAGGGCTTGAGCCAATTGCGAAAGTACTGTCAACAGGTGTCGCTGGCTGTGATGCCTCTATTATGGGTTACGGCCCGGTGCCTGCGTCTAAAAAAGCACTGAAAGCCGCTGGCTTATCGGCAGCGGATATTCAAACGGTTGAGCTTAACGAAGCGTTCGCGGCCCAAGGCCTGCCGGTTCTGAAGGACCTGGGCTTCCTGGATGCGATGGATGAAAAAGTAAACCTCAACGGCGGTGCTATCGCACTTGGCCACCCGCTGGGCTGTTCAGGTTCACGTATTTGCACAACGCTGCTTAACGTCATGCAGCAGCGCGATACCACCCTTGGCCTTGCCACGATGTGTATTGGCATGGGGCAAGGGGTAGCGACCGTGTTTGAACGACTTAAATAAACACCACGCTTACCAACAAAACGGCACCCATACACATGCGGTGCCGTTTTTGCGTTTATAAAGGCTTTAAAATAAACCGTTATCCAGCCCCGCTGCCATGTAGAGTCCGAGCTCTTCCGCTTGGTCGACAAATGCGTCTTGCCACTCGCCGCGTAGCGTTAATGGTTCCTGTACCCAACGCCACCGTAGCCCCGTCACAATGCTTTCAACCGCGCGCCGTGTACCAGTACCATCTACCCCAGCACGAATATAGAGTGCGCAGGGAAGTCCTTGTTTTTCTTCTAGTATGCTGTAATAGCTACGATCAAAAAAATCCTTAAGTGCGCCGCTCATGTAGCCCAGGTTTTCCGTTGTGCCGAGTAAAATGGCATCGCAGGCACGGATGTCTTCCGGCCCAGCTTCGAAAGGCGTTTTTACTGTACAGGTAACCTGTTCAATAGCGGTATGGCAAGCCCCTTGCTGCGCTGCGTCGCGTAGTGCTTGAGTGTTGGCTGAAGGGACATGAGCAACAATTAATAGGCGTTTCATTGAGTCGAACCTGTTAAATGGCGGTTGGCGTCATAACGGGGAAGTGCCACACTGGTAAGCACTGCCACCACGGGAGCCTGTATGTCTAATAACGCCCCAATCAATGTCTTTTACGATGCGGTTTGTCCTGGCTGTCGCAAAGATCGTCGCCGTTTCGAGCGTTGGGCAGGCAAGCGTGGTCATGCCATTGTGTGGTGCGATGTCACTGAGCATCAACAGCTATTACGAGAAAAAGGGGTGGCACCAGAAGCGGCCCTACGCTCGCTGCATATCGAAAAAGCCGATGGTCACATTAGCGAAGGAATAGACGCCTACCGCCTGTTAATGGCATACATCCCCATCTTTCGGCCGCTTGCATGGCTAATCGGCTTACCAGGCATCAAAGGCGCGCTACGCTGGTATTATGACCGCTGGGTCAAACAGCGCCTTAAGCGGGAAGGGCGTTGGTCTGAATAGGGCTAGGCTTTTTTAAGAGGGAATTTAGACATGAAGCAACCAGCCAAACTGGCGTTGTTAATTGGGGCATCCACACTGGTCATGTTAGTTGCCGGGTGCGCTGGTCAATCCACTTCACCAGACACGAGTGCGCAAACGGTCACTCCGCCGTCGTCTATAGAGGCTC
>SKHS01000027.1 GCA_007116835.1 Halomonas sp. | reverse complement strand
CATCAGCAGGGCAAAGAAGTTGTGCTGGTATCCTCGGGTGCCGTAGCGGCGGGCATGGTGCGCCTGGGGTGGCAAGCGCGCCCTAGTGCCGTTCATGAGCTTCAGGCGGCTGCGGCGGTAGGCCAGAACGGCCTCACCCAGTGCTATGAGCAGCATTTTGCTCGCCACGGGATGTTAACGGCTCAGATTCTGCTCACCCACGATGACCTTTCCAACCGCAAGCGCTATCTCAACGCATTGTCGGCGCTGCGTACCTTGGTTGAGATGCGCGTGGTGCCGGTGATTAACGAAAACGATACCGTCGTTACCGACGAGATTCGCTTTGGCGATAACGACACGCTCGGTGCGCTAGTTGCCAACCTGTTAGAAGCCGATGCGCTGCTGCTGCTCACCGACCAGGAAGGGCTGTTTGACGCTGACCCTCGCCATGACCCCAATGCTCAGATGATTGCTGAAGGTCGTGCCGATGATCCGCGCTTAGCCGCTGTGGCAGGCAGTGGCGGTGCCTTGGGGCGTGGTGGCATGAGCACCAAAATACGCGCTGCACAGCTGGCTGCCCGTTCTGGGGCAGTGACGGTGATTGCCAGCGGTCGCCAGCCGGAGGTTATTTCCCGCATCATGGCAGGCGAAGCGTTGGGCACTCTGTTGCGCCCAGACCAAGCGCCCATTGCTGCCCGCAAGCGCTGGCTGGCGGGTCAGCTGCAGGTGCGTGGCACCTTGGTGCTGGATGCCGGGGCGGTGAATGTGCTGCGTGGCAAAGGCTCTAGCCTGTTGGCGGTGGGCGTACGTGACGTGCAGGGCAGCTTTAAGCGCGGTGATATGGTGCTATGCGTGGATGAGCAGGGCGCACGCGTGGCCAAAGGGCTGGTCAACTACGGTGCGGATGAAGCCCGTCAGTTGGCAGGCCAGCCGAGCCACCAGATTGAAGCCATTCTGGGTTATGTGGAGGCTCACGAGCTGATCCATCGCGATAATCTGGTGGTTGTTTAACGAGAGAGTTGCCTAACGAGATGGCTGTTTAACCGCGCGCACGCGCGCGCACGGGGCGGTAACGGCACTTGGCGTGGCCAGTCATTGGGGACAATGATAAGGCGCTCCATGTGCTGCTCCTTTGTGTCTGTTTTTATTTCTGCCTCTGGGTCGTAGAGCATCACCTGCTGTGGCCCGTAGCGTTCAATCAGCGGCCTTACCATGGCCATTTCCTCGCTGGCTGGCTGAAAAGCCGTCTGCTGGGGGGGCGCCAGCCAGTGCGGCTTTTCTAGCCACGCCATGTTTAATAACTCACTTCTTTCGGCCGCAAGCGTCGGCCAATCGTTTAAATAACACCACATGCCGCGCCGATGATCGGCCGTTGCCCCGATGGGCGGTGGCATTGTCGTGTGCCAGGGGTAAAACAGCACACCGGGCATGGCTAGGCGCTGGGTCAGCAGGTGACTGGGTGCGGGAGCGGGGCCTATATCTCTGGGTGCTAGCCACTGGGAGATGGCCGCTTGCGCGATGGCGGTGCTCGACATCGGCAGCTGATGATGGCGAAGATGGCTGCATTTCAGCGCTAGACTGTCTAGCCCGCCAGGGCCAATCCAGCGGCTTTGGCTGGTGGCATCTTCTGGCCCTTCTGGTAACCCTAAATAGAACTTAATCGCCACTTCCAAATGGATGGGAGTAGGGTTGTCCCGCGTTCGGTAGAGCATATCCAGCTCGCCCAGGGTGGTGCGCTTATGCGTGATTTTTATGTTGCTAGCCAGTAGCCGGGTGTTGGGTGCGTTGTCGAGTAGCAGGTGCCACAGCCTTTCATGGTAGTGCCCCATGCGGGTAGCGCGCTTGTCATCCAGAGCGCTCACCTTTGGCGCAAGTCGCGCTAGCCACTCATCAATGCCTTCCGATAAACCTAGCTCCTGACATGTTGGCCTACCGCCGCTGGGCATGGGCGGTGGTAACGCAATGATGTCAGGCGTGGTGAGTAGCCAAGCTAAGTCGCGCGCAGTTTGAGCGCTGAGAGGGCTAGGCGGCTGTGTGGGGTTATCCATCATTAACACTGCCTGTGCATCATTGCAGGACATACGCTGCCAAGAGTACAACGGCCACGAGCAGCACCAATACCAGTACGCCTGCGTATTTTGCATAGTTGTGCAGCATATAGCCCCCTAAACGATGTCGAAGCGGTCGGAGAAAATATTCGTGGGGGCGACGCCCTGGGCAATTAATCCCTGCTCGGCGCTGTCCATCATAGGGTCTGGCCCGCAAATAAAGTAGTCACGCTGGCCATTGTCCTGGGGCAGGCAGCGCGCCAGTAAGCTCTGATCCACATAGCCCACTTCCCCCTCCCAACCGTCGTGGGGGTCGGCAATCACGTGAATCAACGTAAGGTTAAGGTGTTTCGCGAAGTCGTCTAGGGTGTCACGGAAGGTGGCTTCCTGCCAGGTGGGGTTGGCATAAATCAGCCAGATCGGTTGACGGTCTTGCTGGTCGCGAAAGGTGTACAGCATGCTCATAAAAGGGGTAATGCCAATGCCGCCAGCAATCATCACCAGCCCAGAGGGATTGTTGGGGCGGGGAATAAAGGTACCAAACGGACCCTCAATAAACGCGGGAGTATTGATGGTGACGTTGGGTAACTGATGGGTAAAGTCACCCAGGCGTTTAGCGCTGAAGGTGATTCGACCACTATTGGCAGCGCTTGATGAGAGTGAAAAGGGGTGTTGTTGCAGCGACCAAGGGGTATCGCCCAGGGTAACCCAAAGAAACTGCCCAGGTTGGAAAACAAAGCGGTGCGCGCCGGTAGGTTCAAGTGTCAAGGTGGTGGTGTCGCCGCGCTCAAGCGTTGTGTTTACCACGCGCCAGGGGCAGCGGCGCATTCGCCACGGCCTTAATAGGCGAGTTTCTACTACCAAGCTGGCGGGAAGCAAAATCAGCAGCGCCAAGCCAGCGGAGGTAACCAAGCCCTCTGTGTAGCGCTGGGCCATTAAGGCGTGCCCCAACCCCCCGAACACGATAAACAGCGCTAAGCCACCATGTAGTAGTCGCCACCACTCGTAGGATAGCCCAAAACGTTTTCGCCAAAGCGAGCTGGTAATTAGGATGACGCTGGCACCCAGCAGTGCCATTAACATCAGAGCGCGCAACGTTTCATCCCGTGGGTCAAGAAAGTGGAGCAAGGAAGGGTGGGCAATAAACAGCGCAACGGGATGGGCAATGACCAGAAAAAGCGCCCCGATACCGATCTGACGATGAAACTGTAAAACGTTATCAAACCCCACCGGATGGGCAAACCAAGTATGCCGACCTGATACTAATGCCTGCAGCGCCATAACGCTTAGTGCCAGTGCACCGAGCAAAACGGCCGCCTCACCCAGCCAGCTGCGTGGAGCAGGCGGTGAGAGCAGTAACCAGCCTATCGGCAGTAGTGCAAGCAAGCAGTAGAGGCTGCCCCATCCTAGGGCGTTGCGTGTTATTGGGCTCACTATGGTCTCCCTGGGCATCCATGCGTATAACCTAAGTGTGAGAAAAAACAGCGATTTCGCAAGTAAAAGCGTTTATTCATACCAAACTGCTACGCTTAGACAGTGCTAAATTCCTTGTTAGTAGGCGCTGACGCCTACCCAGCAAAAGGAGAAGGCTACATGGCCAATGCGAAAACGAAAAAGCATAAAGCCAAGCGTAAATCGTCCAAAGCATGCCCACATGACGCCAAACAAACAGCCCCCCAAGCATTAACGCCCGACACAGGCGCGGCGCTGTTTGAAGATGCCCGCTCGCGGTTGGAAGCCGTGTTCGAAGCGTTAGCGATTCACCCAGACGCCCAGGCACGGCTGATGCAGCCCAGCCTGTCGCTTCAGGTCAGTGTGCCGATACGTATGGATGATGGTCGCCTGAAGGCGTTTCCTGCTTGGCGGGTGCAGTACGACACTAGCTTAGGGCCTGCCAAAGGCGGCGTGCGTTTTCATACGGACGTTAATCAGCATGAGGTCACCACGCTAAGTTTTTGGATGGCAGTGAAGTGTGCGGTCGTCAACTTACCCTATGGTGGCGGAAAAGGCGGTGTGCACGTGGATGCTAAGGCGCTTTCGTCACTTGAGAAAGAGCGCTTAGCTCGGGGGTATATCCGTGCCATTGCCGACATTATGGGGCCTGACAGGGATATTCCCGCGCCGGATGTCAACACTGACGCCACGGTCATGGGTTGGATGATTGATGAGTACGAGCACATCGTACGTGCCCAAGCGCCTGCCGCCATTACCGGTAAACCACTGTCGCTGGGCGGCTCGCCTGGCAGGGTAGAAGCAACTGGGCGCGGCGCATTGAAAGTGCTGGATTTGTGGGCTGAGCGCGAAGAGCGTAAACCCGAAGAAACCACGATTGCCGTGCAGGGGTTTGGCAACGCTGCCTATCATTTTGCGCGACTAGCCAGTGAGCGGGGCTATAACATCGTTGCGGTCTCAGACTCAAGCGGTGCCATTTACAACGCTGATGGGCTGGATGTAGACGCGGCAAAGCAGGATAAAAATAAACATGGTTCGCTATCCAAGTGCCAACAAGGCAAGGTGTTAGCAGGTGATAAGCTGCTGTCGCTTGACGTAGATGTGTTGGCGTTAGCGGCGCTAGAGAATCAGATCCACTGCGATAATGTTGATGATGTGCAGGCGGGGGCGATTCTTGAAATTGCCAATGGGCCGCTGACCTGTGATGCAGACTCTGCGTTAGCCAAGCGTGAGATTCCCATACTACCTGATGTCTTGGCCAATACCGGCGGGGTCATTGTGAGCTATTTTGAGTGGTTGCAAAATCGTGCGGGGGAAAAGTGGCGTGAAGAGGACGTTAATCAACGCCTTGATTGCCTACTAGGTGAGCAGGCTCAAAGCGTACTGGCGCGAGCTGAGCAAGAGCAGGTCACTTATCGTCAAGCCGCTTACCGTCAGGGCATAGAGCGCATTGCCGACGCCATTATGGCGCGGGGAAGCTGCCAGGATTGTCGCTAACGTCTTCATTAGCCCACGCTCATCAATGCCGCTCGCTCAACATTGGCCATGCCTTTAGCCTGTGTGCTGCCTTAGGGGTGGCAGTGTCACATCTATGTCACTGATATGTCATGGGTTTGTCATAGGAGTGACCTGTGCCTGTCATGCAGGCTTGGCAGCATAGCGTCATCTTTGAACAGCCCACTTAGGTGATGTATGCAGCCCCTCCGTCTTTCTAACTCGCTTCCTCGCACGTTGATGAGTGCCGCCGTTGCAAGCGCGTTTGCGTTGGCAGCGGTTAGTGCCTCCGCTGATCTCTCTTCGCGCTACGTAGACAACGATGGCGATATGGTGGCCGATGTGCCCAGTGACGAGTCTCAGTGGGTCGACCCGGATACCTTGGTTTTTGCCTATACGCCGGTTGAAGACCCCGCGGTTTATGCGGATGTATGGTCCGGCTTTCTAGATCATTTAAGCGAAGCAACCGGTAAGCGTGTGCAGTTCTTCCCCGTGCAGTCGAATGCTGCCCAGCAGGAAGCGCTACGCGCTGGCCGTTTACATGTGGCGGGTTTCAACACCGGTGGTGTGCCGGTTGCTGTGAACTGTGGTGGCTTCCGCCCCTTTGCCATTATGGCGGGTGAAGATGGCAGCTATGGCTATGAGATGGAAATCATCACTTACCCTGGGAGCGGTATTGAATCCGTGGAAGATCTTGAGGGTCGCCAGCTGGCGTTTACCTCAGAGACCTCTAACTCTGGTTTCCGCGCGCCCTCTGCGTTGCTGCGTTCCGAGTACGGTCTAGAGGCTGGTGAAGATTTTGAAACCGCGTTCTCCGGTTCCCACGACAACTCCATTTTAGGCGTGGTGAACAAAGACTATGACGCTGCCGCTATTGCTAACTCTGTTGGCACGCGGATGATCTCTCGCGGTGTGGTAAGCGAAGGCGATTACGAGATTATCTATACCTCGGAAACGTTCCCCACGACGGCTTACGGCGTGGCTCACAACTTAACGCCTGAGCTTGCCCAGCAAATTCAAGATGCGTTCTTCAGCTACGACTGGGAAGGCACTGCCCTTGAGGCTGAGTTTGCCAATTCCGGTGAAGCACAGTTTATCCCGATTACCTATGCAGAGCATTGGTCTGTGATCCGCACCATTGCCGATGCCAACGGCGTGACGTACGACTGCGATTAACCTTTTAGTCGCTGTGTAAACCATCGGCCAGAAGGGCAACCTTCTGGCCGAACCGTTATGAAGATGAGGTAAACCCATGTTGACACTTACCGGCGTTGGCAAACGTTACCCAACTGGGGATCGTGCGCTCACTGATATCGAACTGTCGCTTCCCAAGGGGCAGGTAATGGCGCTGATTGGGCCGTCTGGCGCAGGGAAGAGCACTCTGATTCGCTGTGTAAATCGCTTGGTGGAGCCTACCCAGGGAAGTATTCGTCTGGAAAACACCGAGCTGACGACGCTGTCGGGCAATCGTTTACGCCACGCGCGCCGCGCCATGGGGATGATTTTCCAAGAGTACGCTTTGGTGGATCGCTTAACCGTGATGGAGAACGTGCTCTCCGGTCAGCTAGGCTATGTAGGCTTCTGGCGTAGTTTTTTGCGCCGTTATCCCCAGGAAGCCGTGACCGAGGCGTTTCGGCTACTTGAACGGGTCGGTCTTCCGCATGCCATCGATAAGCGTGCCGATGCGCTCTCTGGCGGCCAGCGCCAGCGGGTAGGGATAGCCCGTGCGCTGTTACAAAGCCCCAAATTGCTACTGGTCGACGAACCTACCGCTAGCCTTGACCCGAAAACATCGCGGCAAATCATGCGACTGATTCGTGAGCTATGCGCCGAACGAGAGCTTGCGGCGATCATTAATATTCACGATGTGGCGCTGGCGAAGCAGTTTGCCGACCGTATTGTCGGGCTGCGGGCCGGGGAGATCGTCTTTGATGGTAAGCCCAGCGAGCTAACCAGCGAGATTCTTACCACGATTTATGGTGAAGAGGAGTGGGATACGTCGCCCGAACCTGCTGAGAGTGATGATGTTCAAGAGCAAGAAGGTGTGTTG
>SKHS01000086.1 GCA_007116835.1 Halomonas sp. | reverse complement strand
CGGCAACCAGACCCATGAGAGGAAGTAGGCTATAAAAAGCCGCAAGCAGGTAGTAGGCACGCTGAAGATTCATCAATGGCTCCTCTTATTTATTTTTGTTAATACCACTTTTGCCACATCATCAGTATAGATCAACGACGTATTCATGCTGAGCTCGTCAACTGATCGTTTTCAACGACTGTCTGCGTACAGTGATGACGCCTTGAGTTACTTCATTTCAAAACCGCGCTTAACGAGAAAATCACGCATGTGAGGGCGTAATTTTGAATCAAATAGCGGTGTGAGGTTGTGTGACCAGTCCGAATTTTTATTGCCGGTGCTGCGTTCCTGGTAGTAAGCCTGCATCGTGCTATCAAAGGCCGCGACATGCTCACTATCATCACTGTAGATGTCTTGTTTGAAAATTGCCTCTACCGGCAGGCGCGGTTTAACCTCAGGGTCATGAGCCGGATAGCCAAGGCACATACCAAACACGGGGTAAACCTGCTCAGGCAGCTGCAGCAGTTCGCTGACCGCCTGAGGGTTATTACGAATGCCTCCAATGTAACAAATGCCAAGCCCTTCGGACTCTGCCGCCACGGCTACGTTTTGCGCCATTAACGCAGTATCTACCGTGGCAACCAACAGCTGTTCGGTCATGCCTCGCTCTACGTTTGCGCCGGTACGTTCAGAGGCTCCTGTTGGACGCTTCATATCAGCACAGAACACCAAAAACACAGCGCTACTTGCCACATACCCTTGCCCACCGGCAAGCTCAGCAATGGCTTCTCGATTAGCTGAATCTTTTACATGAATAACGGTGTACGCCTGCACATGGCTTGACGTGGCGGCCGCCTGACCCGCTTTAATCAACGCTATCAGCATGTCATGCGGGATTTCCTGATCGGTAAACTTGCGAATGGAACGGTGGGACTGGAGCAGCTTGATAACATCGTTCATTGCGTCTCGTCTCCTATTGCTTGGGATGGTGACATAGTGAGTTTTAGGTGCCCTGTTGGGTACCCACTTCGGCTGCTAGACGTTGCTTAACGCAGGCTTATTGATAGCAAGCTATACTAAATGAAGCCATGGGGTAATCCCCACGACCAATAACGACGCTAGGAAGCCGACATGTCTAACGCCCCTCATACACCGCCTGGACAGGAATGGAATGCCCGTCACTATGCAGAGCATGCTGACTTCGTCCCCAAGCTGGGTAACGAGGTGCTAACACTGCTAGCACCGCAACCAGGCCAGCGTATACTTGACCTTGGCTGTGGCGACGGCGCGCTGACCGAACGCATTGCTCAATTAGGTGCCGATGTGCTGGGTGTCGATGCCTCAGAAGACATGGTGGCCGCTGCCCAGCAGCGGGGGCTAAACGCTCGGGTGATTGATGGCCACCAACTGCCCTTTGACCAAGAGTTTGATGCGGTATTTAGCAATGCAGCGCTGCATTGGATGCTAGACCCACAAACGGTGTTAGCCGGCATCAAGCGCGCGCTGAAACCTGGTGGACGATTCGTTGCCGAGTTTGGTGGGCACGGCAATGTCGCCGCCATTTGCACGGCGCTTATTGCCTCGCTTCAGTTTCGCGGCATTAGCTCGCATGGACGCCACCCGTGGTACTTTCCTACCACTGAAGAGTATTCGCACCTGCTTCAAACCGTTGGCTTTCACGTCGATTCAATTGAGCTGATACCCCGCCCAACCCCGCTACCCACCGGCGTGGCCGGCTGGTTGGAAGCCTTTGCAAGCCCCTTTTTGCACGGGCTGGATGAGGATCTGCACAATGCCATTACTGACAATACGATACAGCTGCTTGCCCATAGTTTAAGCGATGGCCAAGGTAACTGGACCGCTGACTATGTCAGGCTACGTGTTTCCGCCCACGTATGACTGCAATAACGTACTAGAACGCTCGATAGATAGCCCCCGAAACACCCACTGTTAGCTAACGGTGGGTGTGCCCGGGTTGTTGATAGTGCGGACTACGCTGCGGTATTTTTGTTCAACGTCGCCATATCAATCACAAAACGATAGCGCACATCGCCTTTCTCCATGCGCTCGAAACCCTCGTTGATATTGTTGATATCCAGCATCTCAATATCGCAGGTGATATTGTGCTCAGCACATAGCGCCAGTAGCTCTTCAGTTTCGGCGATACCACCAATCAGCGAACCAGCCACCACACGGCGTTTGAATACCAGATTAAAGGCTTCAATGGCGGGCTCAATTGGCTCCAGCAGCCCAACAATGATATGCGTACCGTTGTACTTCAGTGTCGCTAAGTAAGGGTTTAGGTCATGCTGAACAGGCACCGTATCAAGCATGAAGTCGAACGTGCCAGCGACGGCTTTCATCTGCGCTTGATCACTCGACACCACCACATGATCGGCTCCGTTACGCTTGGCTTCTTCTACCTTGGCGTCAGAGCGAGTAAACACGGTCACTTCCGCGCCCAGTGCCTTGGCTAGTTTCACCCCCATATGGCCCAAGCCACCCATGCCAATCACGCCAATTTTGTGGCTGTTGCCAACACCAAAGTGCTTTAGCGGCGAATAAGTAGTGATACCAGCACACAGAATAGGCGCGGCGGATGCCAGGTCAATACCCTCTGGCATTTTCAGCACGAAGTGCTCGCTCACCACGATAGAATCAGAGTAGCCGCCCTGGGTTAACGTACCGTCTTGGCGGTCGGGGCTACCGTAGGTCATGGTGAAGCCTTCCAAACAGTATTGCTCCACGCCATCTTGACAGGCTGAGCAAGTGCGGCAAGCGTCGACCATACAGCCAACACCCACTAGGTCGCCGGTTTTGAAGCGCGTTACGTTGCTGCCAATAGAGGTCACGCGGCCAACAATTTCATGCCCAGGTACCACAGGGTATTGGGTCATGCCCCAGTCATTGCGGGCAAAATGCAGATCACTATGGCACACACCACAATAAAGGATTTCGATAGCAACATCGTCTGAGCGTGGCTCACGACGATCAAAGGTAAACGGTGCGAGCGGTTTGTCTGCTGAAAACGCAGCGTAAGATTTTGCTTGGCTCATGAAAACTCCTTTTTTAAAACGTCTCGCGCGTGCGAGTCAGTGTTTCCATTATTCGTTGCCAGGCGTTAGATAGCGATGAGAAAAGCTCCGTATTTTTTGCTCATTTCTCTATACAAATGCAATAAAATAACAAAAAATATCGGAAAAACATCATAATCATCGTTTAATACTGACATCAGACTAGGTACGGAGGAGCAATGGTGGCTAGCACCGCTAATGCCGGCAGCGCACTCGCCCAATTAATCGCACCATTAGTGACCAGAGACGGCCTAAGTGCTTCACGCTTGCCACGGGTGAATTTGCTTTGCTTAGGAAGGCGACAAGAGCGTACGCCACTGATGTATGAGCCAAGCTTAATTATCATCGCCCAAGGGCGAAAAGTGGGCTATTTAGGCGACAGGGAAATTCATTACAACCCCGGCCACTATCTCGTACAAACCTTGCCCCTGCCCTTTGAGTGTGAGACCGATGGCTCACCCGAAGCCCCCCTACTGGGTATTTCAGTCACCCTAGACCCAGCCTTACTCAGCGAAATGGTCACCACGATGGGTGACCTTGGCCTATCACACTCAGCACCAAAACCCATGGCTTCTGTCGCAATGAACGACGGTATGCAGGCCGCCATGCTGCGGCTGGCGAGCACGCTGCACGACGACATAGAGTCCGCTACCATGGGTGAAGCGCGTATCAGAGAGGTGGTATTTGAAGCATTAAAAGGTGAACAAGGCACCGCCCTGCGGGCGCTGGTCAAAGGCCACGGCCACTATTCACGCATCGTACAGGTGCTTTCGACGCTTCATGCCCACTTTGCCGATGACTTTAGCGTTGAGCAGCTAGCCCAGCAGGCCAATATGAGCGTATCAACGTTTCATCAGCACTTTAAACAGATTACTCATACCTCTCCTGCTCAGTATTTGAAGCGGCTGCGCTTGATTAAAGCGCAGCAGCTGTTGCTGCAGGATAGCCACAATGTCAATCAGGCAGCATTGGCCGTTGGCTATCGCAGCGTGCCCCAATTCAGCCGCGACTATAAGCGCTACTTTGGCGCGCCGCCGCTGCAGCATAGGCGCCAGGAACAGGCGCTGCGTGCCTGAACATGCGGTATCGAACCGCCTATTTCGCAAAAATCTGGCGCTTATCTTTAAAGGCTTTGAACTCCAGGGCATTGCCACAGGGGTCAAGGAGGAACATGGTGGCCTGTTCACCCACTTCGCCTTGAAAACGAACGTAAGGCTCAATCACGAAATCCGTACCTCGCGCGGTTAAGCGCTCGGCCAGGGCCTCCCACTCCTGCCACTCTAAAATCACCCCAAAGTGCGGCACCGGCACGTTGTGGCCATCGACCGAGTTAGTGTGGGCACTCTCTTGGCCTGGCGTCTTCGGATGCTCATGAATCACCAGCTGATGGCCAAAAAAATCAAAATCAACCCAGTGGTCGCTAGAGCGCCCCTCCTCTAGACCAAATACATCGTTATAAAACGCTCGGGCCAAAGCGACATCGTAAACAGGAATGGCCAAGTGAAAAGGGGAAAGGCTCATGGGTGTCTCCCGTAGATTTGCGTTGCGTGATTAACATCCGGCAATCGAGTTTCTTGCTATGACTAGCGCACGGCGCTGCCACTGTGCAAACATCCTAAAACGCACCGTCAAAAAATAACATCAATCGTTTGTTAACCACGACTGAAATACGCCTTAGATCAGTACATTAAATAGAGCTTAACGCATGAATCCCGAAGACCTTGAGAAGCTTGTGACGCGCACTATGCCGTTTGGTAAATACGAAGGCTGGCTGATTGCCGACTTGCCGGGCCCTTATTTGAACTGGTTTGCCAGGGAAGGATTTCCAAACGGAGAAATTGGCCAACTCCTACACTTAATGTATGAGATTGACCACAATGGCTTGAGCGACTTGCTGAACCCACTGCGTAAAAAACCGCGTAATCAACGTTAAAGACCGTGTATTAGGAGGCGGCATGATAAAAGGAGCACATCATCAGCGGCGCAAAGCAGGCAGCTGGTCACGCTTACTCGCCTGGCTCAGCGTCATCGCGCTCATCGCAGCCGCCTTATTGTTGGCCGGTGCGGGGCCAGCCTATCGCTGGGAAATGATTGGCCTGGGCGATGCCTTCAACCTTATGCGAAATGGGGTGTATGCGGCCACGGGCGCGGTAGCCCTAAGCGTTTTACTGTTACTGATAAGCGCCTTTACCCGCCGTTTTGGTGCTGGCATCGTGGCTATCTTGGTTATGGTTGCGACCGCCGCCCTGTTATATATGCCATGGCAGCAGTGGCAAAATGCCCAACAAGCACCAGTCATTCACGATATCACCACCGATACACAGCACCCGCCTGCTTTTGTGGCGCTTCGCGATGCCCGCGAGGCAGCGCCTAACGCCGTTGATTACCCTGGAGAAGCCACCGCACGCCAGCAGCAAACGGCCTATCCAAACGTACAGCCTTTGCACGTAATGGCGCCTAAAGTCACCGTTCTTGCGGCAGCCCAGGCGGAAGTAGAAGCGTCAGGCTGGCAAATTGCAGCGATCACCGAGAACACCATTGAAGCAACCGCGACAACCCGTTGGTTTGGCTTTGAAGATGATGTCATCATCCGCCTGACCGAGCGACAAGACAGCGTGCAGGTTGATATGCGCTCGGCATCCCGGCTGGGGGCCAGCGATATAGGCACCAATGCACGGCGCATTGAGGTATTTCTCGATGGGCTTCGTAAGCGCTTGGACGTGGACGCTTAACAACGTCGTCAATGCACCTGCTTGGTCTGCGTGGCAGTTTCTCTTGTCAAAATCTGCTGCGCGTCCAGTGAGCCAATCGCCACGTCCCTGCTTCTTGGAATATCGCCGCTGAGTTGCAACGCTTGGTAGCGCAGTGCACAAACACGCAAAAACGAAGTGAAATTACCAAGGTCATGCCCCGCATCGATCGACTCATGATAGAGCCGCGTGATCAACTGAGCAGTGTTCATCCCATCCCGTTGAGCCATCTCTTCTAGCAAGTGCCAAAAGTAGTTTTCCATGCGCACGCTGGTCACCATGCCATCAATACGCAACGAGTGGGTGGCACTGCGCCACAGTTCAGGGTCAGCATCAATAAATAGTCTGCACATAGGTATTGCCTCTCGGCATCGCTAGGCGGTGTCGCCACCTCTTTCAGCTTAGTCACCAATCCATTGATGCGCCCGATTTAGCTGGGCGCAACCACCCCTTAATCCCCACGCTTACTTATCAAGCAGCGCCATAAACTGAGCAAGCCATGCAGGGTGCGCAGGCCATGCGGGCGCGGTTACCAAATTGCCATCCGTTACTGCATCGGTGACCTCCAGGTTGGCGAAATGACCACCGGCAAGCTCCACTTCAGGCTGGCACGCAGGATAAGCCGAGCACTGCCGACCTTCTAATACCTTAGCGGCGGCCAGCAGCTGCGCGCCGTGGCAGATGGCAGCGACCGGTTTCTGGGTATCAAAAAAGTGCTTCACCATGGTCAGCACATCTTGGTTTAGCCGCAGATATTCCGGTGCGCGACCACCTGGAATCACTAAAGCGTCGTAGTCCGCAGGATTAGTGTTGGCAAAATCAGCGTTTAGCGCGAAGCGATGGCCGGGTTTTTCGGTGTAGGTTTGGTCGCCTTCAAAGTCATGAATCGCCGTGGCCACTGTATCGCCAGACGCCTTATCAGGGCATACCGCATCAACATGGTGACCAACTGCCATTAACGTCTGGAAAGGCACCATGGTTTCGTAATCTTCGGTAAAGTCACCGGTAATCATTAAAATACGCTTGCTGCTCATCTCAGTTCTCCTTGTCGTTATTTATAGAGGTGCAGAGCACACGCTTAGCGTGTGAGATGAGAGTAGCAAGCGCCGTTGTGCCATAGGTAGTACGTCGTTAAGTGCCTGATCATAAATTTTCGTGTAACCTTCATGTCAGGATTTCTGACACGGACGGAACCATGGAAAAGCGCTTTGTTGCCCCTCTCACTGATTCTGAACAGCAGACACTGACCTCGG
>SKHS01000166.1 GCA_007116835.1 Halomonas sp. | reverse complement strand
GTCCAGCAGGTCAGCGGCGTCCAGGTGTTCACTGCGGCTGGCCAGGGTGAGGGTCAGCTTGAAGGGGCTAGACAGCGCTTCGTGCAGTTGGAAGTCGACCACCACGGCGTCATGGTCGCCAAGCAGCGTGAGGGTGAAGTGCAGATTGGGTGTGGCCATTAATCAATCTCCATAGCGCTTAAACCTATCAATACGCCATTACCCCACTCGGCGCGGCCTTCCAGAGCGAAGGCTGTTGCCGCGTTGAGAGCGCCGTTGTCGGTGGTGATGCCACCGCCTTTTATCGTCCATTCACCCATGGTGTTGGTTCCTTTCGTTACGTGCTTTGTCATCCTGAACAACGCCTTAGCGCTTAGCTGTCAGGCGTTAGTTCCAAGCGGCAGTGGCTTCGTAAATGGCTACGTCGTAGGCGTCTACGTGACGGCGTTCAAATCCAGCGGCCTCTAGGGTTTTTATCGCGGCGTGACAGGCCAAAGGAACTCGCGTTTGGAGTGGCTCTCCGTTTAAGGTGGCACGTGTGGCTGTCAGTAACCGTGCGCCATATTGGCTACCTTGGCGCTCGTGTTGAATATAAAAAAAGCGTAGTTGCCAGGCGGCTTCTTCATCTGCGCGGCACAGCAAGACCATGCCCACCGGCGGGTCTTCACTTAGCTTTAGCGCCAGCAAACGCCCTTGCCAGTGGGCGACACTGCCGTTAATGGGTTGCAACCAGACACCACGGTGAACGGTATATTCCAAGGCACGCCGTAAGGTGGCGATGGCGTTGTCGTCGCGCATTATCCAGGGTGAGTTCCCCTGTTTGTTCGCTTGGGTAACCGCGGTAAGAAAGCCTTCAATATCTTCTTCTGCCGCAGGTACCAGAGGCGAAGACGTTGGTCGCGTTGGCAGCGCGCTGTTTGCCCCCTGCTGGTGGCTTTTTTTAAGCCAGCCTTTAACGTTCTTCAGCATCGATATCTCGCTCTGCATATAGGGCAGTGGGCAGTGTAAACCCGGCGGCCAGTGGTCTTGTGAAGGGGTTAGGGGTCTGGTTAGCCACTAGTTGATAGCGCATAGTGCCGCCATCAACCGTGAAACTTAACGTTAGCTCGCGTTCGCTGATGCTCGTGACCGTGGCTTGATCCAAAAGACGAAACCATCCCCAATAGCCATCTTTACTGATGCTACGCGGCGAACGATTCACTGTGCTGGGCACGAGGGTTAGGCGGCTTTCTGTACCGCTGCGCAGTACGTTAGGCCATATCACTGGAACACGCCGTGGGACATTGTGGGCGTACTCGATGATCTGACCATCGACACTAATAACGCTGCGCCGTTTGTCAGGCGACAAGCTAATGGGCTCTAGTGAAAACTCTATGTCGAGAGCGCCGTCTCGGCTGAAGTAGGCTCTGCGAATTTGCTCCGCTTGCTGGATAGCCGCAGGTAAACTAGCACGCAGCAGTGGTCGCCCGTTTGCATCAACCAGGTAGTTTTCTGCACCTTCCATAAAGGGGGCCAGGCTGTGCTGGTAGAACGCATCAAGCGTGCCACCCGGGCTAAAGAAGTCTTCAAAATCGCGGAGTGCTACTTCTTGTGAAGCGTTCGGCGCGAGTGGGTAACGACCGGCTAAACGGGCGTTGAAGGGGGCAACCACGTCGTCCAGCCATAAACTTTCCAGGTGCCGAGTCGCATTGGCCATCAGGAGTTGCCAGCCTTGGTCAGCCAGGCTATGGAGCATTCGCCCTACGGGTTCAGGTGTGTTGGCGGCTATTCGCTTGAGATTGTCGATGGGGTTGTCAGTATCCTGGAGCGATAAACGATCACGTACTTTCAGGAAGGCTGCGCGCCCTGGGTTACTCACTTCTTCGCTGTCAATTAGGTCATCGCGAAATTGTGTAATGGCTGTCTTAATTTCTTCAAGCGTTGCTGGGTTGCCATCCGGCGACTGCATTAATTGGTTTACAGTTACAAAGGGTTGCTCAATATCATGCGCTAACTGATAGCGTAGCGACTGGCGCAATGCTTGGTGAGCCTGCTCATCATCAACCGCTAATTGGGGGTATAGGCTTGTATTGTGTTCAACCGCACCAAGTAGACGCTCCATAGGTCGCTGGGGCCCGACAAGGGCGTCTGCGACAACAATGGCTTGGCGCACATCGGGTAGTGGCACAAGCTCGAGATGACGGAGCGCATCGCGCCAACTAACACGGTAGTCGCCTACGTAATGGTTACGCAGTGCGGTTTGTAGCTGCTGGGTATCGGCGTCACTAAAGTGGATGTTGTCTCGCTGCCCGAGCACCCACGCGTCAATCAGTGCTAACTCAGTGGCATTGGGCAGTTCTTTTAAGAACTCGTTTTGGAAACCCTCTCTTGTCAATAAATAGGGCAGTTTAATGAGCTCAGGGTTATCCCCTTGAGACATGAACACCTTGTCAAACAGGGTGCCTACACTTTGCCGAAGGTCTAACGCTGAGTGGCGCTCGTTCACGCTGCTCTTTAACGTTGCATATACGCGCTCATCAATGGGCTGTCGGGATAAGACATTCTGAGCATTCACGATGCTGCCATTCAAGGGTGCCATGGTCGTTCTGGCGCGCAAGTCCCCTGCCTGAATATCGCCTTGCAAATCACTGTATGCCATTGCGTAATTGAAGTGATTCAGAAGGCGTTGTTGCACTTCTCCTTGTTGTGGGAAATAGTGCTGCCACCGCGTGGCCATAAAGCGCTGCACTCGCTCAGGCTGACGGCCACTGGCATCTGACATCATGCGTAATATTCGCAGCAAGGCGAGCTGTTCATTACTGCCTGCAGCCGCTCGATTCATGTCATCCATGATGCCGATCATTAAGGCAGGCAAAAACTGATGCTCCAGCATAGCCAGATAGGCACGGTCCACCTGGGCACCGATGACATGTCCTTGATACAGCCCCATGTCTGCTAGGTAGGGGGCATGACTGCGATAGCCTGCTGTTAGCTCTAGGGTTGAACGAAGGCGGTCAAGCGGTTCAAGAAAGTCATAGCCTGTCGGGTCGTCACTTTGTAAGGCTTCGGGTTGGCTGGCGAGAAAAGCATTTGCACGCTGTTCTACATCAGCCAGTGCTTGGCTATTTTTGGTATAGAAGTGCGACCATCCCCCCACTAGGGCAACACTGGCGAAAAGGCACGCCAGGATGCTGGCGGTGCGCCGCTGCTGGCGGCGTTTCACCACGTTGGCATTGTCGGTGGCTAAGCCCACTTCTGGGTAAATAACACTGCGGAACAAATCTTCTGTGAAGTAGAGCGTATTACGGGTGTCGCGCTGCGCTGCGCGTGCGGCATCTGTCATGCCATAACGCTTGGCGGCGGCATCCACAAAGGGGTCTTCTGGCACTCCTTGCTGATAAACAGAGGTGAAATATACGCCCCGAACAATCGCCGCCGTTGAGAAACAGTCTTCTGAAAGTGTTTCCTTCAGAAAACTTAATAAAATATCGCGAAGCCCAGCTAATTGCCGAACGAAGCGAAATAGTGCCTCGCGCTCTTCTCTGCTACGACACGCGGACATTAGGGATATGAGGCGCTGGTTTAATCGTGCTAGCAGCTCGTCGTAGTTTGCTTCAAATTCAGCTTCCCACTTTTCGCTCTTACTTAGCGATTCTGCGGTAAACGTAAAACCAAACGGAGCTTGCCGTTCGGGCCGTGCATAGTGACGAAAGAAATCATCAAACCCTAACAGCAAATCCAACTTACTAAAGGTGATATAGACGGGGAGCTGCGAACCATGCTGCTCCATTAGCTCGCGCAGGCGGCTGCTGAGCAGAGCGGCGTAGGCTTTTCGTTCGGCAACTTTGGCTTTCGTGATTCGTGCTACATCAACGACCAGAATAATGCCATCTAACGGACGACGCGCACGATTACGTTCCAGCCATTCTACAAAGTGGTTCCATAACCGTTGTTTCTGCTCCTCTGGCTGGCCATTTTGTAGTACCCCCTGTGTGAGCAATTCGCCGTCAGGGTCGATGAAAATCGCTTTATCTCCAATCCACCAGTCGAAACCTAGCTGCGTGCTTTTGAGGTTCTTTCCCGTCGCTTTCATAAAGCGCGTTAAGGCGAACTCTTGGCCTGAACGATTGATAAGGCTTGTCTTTCCCGCGCTTTCAATACCCATGACTAAAAACCAGGGCAGACGATAGCGGCTACTTTGACCTCCTCCTAGACTATCAGTCATTTCCTTTAACACGTCGTTCAGAAACGCTTCCTGATTTTCAATAGCCGATAGGACAGGGTCACTTTTACGCGTTGTTTCTTGCTCTTGCTCGGCCCTTAGCTTTCGCAAGCGTCGCATAAGGCGGATGGCCCAGGCTGCAATCACCGTTGTTACGATGATTAGGGTGGCTAGCACACGACTAATGACCGTTGAGAGCGGGCTATACTCTTTGAATTTCCAATCTGGCCCTAGCCACCAAATCAGTACCACTAATGTCACAAGCAGCAATCCCCAAATAAGCGTCGAGATACGAAGCACGCCCTTCGCCTTATTGCTTTTTGCTTTACCCGAATTGCTGGCAGCCTGGGCCTTAGCAACTCCGGGTACCCAGCGGCTAATACTTGATTTTAGTGTTGACCACATTCGCCTTACCCCTCGTTCCTTAAGATGATGTTTATTATCAATTTTTTTCTTTTATTGCTGATGCCAGGCGTGCTACCAACGCGGGTTCCCAGTGCTCTAGGCCCAGCGCTGTGGCGGTCGTGTGAAGCGTTTGATAGTGCTGTTTCGCAAGGGTTTCTAGGCCTGCGTCATCGAGCAGCTCGGCAATCGCTAAACGCCAGTAAACCTGGTCGCGTGGAAAAAGGGCCTGACTTAACCCTTGGTCAAGGCGCTTTAAACCCGCCCCCAGATCACCTTCGTTCAGCAGGGCCTTTGCCTCTTCAAGGCCCTGCTGCCATGCGCCTTGCGAGGTTAACGCACGTTGTGAAGAGGGCTGCTGGGCTAACCAGTCCGCCGTTTCTTTATCTAAAAAAGGCGTGCCATCACTAAACTTGAGCATTTTTATGCTTGGCAGCCGGTCAACAAAGCGCTGAGTTTCTTCGCGAATTGCCTCGGCGCAACATGTGTAACCAAGTTGGCTAGCTAATGCAGCACTGATTCGATGCCCTTCTAGCCAATAGGGGCTGAGCGCCACGCTATTTTCAACACGCTGCCATAGCGCTGTGTCTCCACCTTTTTCGAGCCCGTCCTGATACTCGGCTATACGGTCTGGCGAAACCGGGGCTAACTCAGTCTTGCCGCTTTCTTGGTGTGTCACCGGCAAAACATGGATAGACATCCAGATGGCGTGACGGCGCAATCGGTATACCAACGGCTCTTCTGGGTGCTGGCTACCCAAAAAATTAGCCATTTTGAGTAACGCTTGACGATTAGTGCGCTCATTACCTGCCTCCAAATGCAACTCTGGCGCTTTAGCTACCGGCGCTGGCGTGGCGGGTGTTTCTACCGTCGTGGGTGGCGGCGTAGGCTTTTTTTCAGTGCCAACGGCGTTTAGTTTGTTGGCTAGCTTGTCTATTTCTTTACTTGGTAACCCTTTTTCAGCGACGTTGTGCTGTAGTTCCGCCAAAGAACTGAGGCATGCTGCTAACTCTTCCTCTGCATCTGTGAAATTAACAACCGCCAACAATGCTAGGCTGCGCTGAATAAACTGTTGGAAGAGGCGCTGCCGAAGCACTACCGCTCGGGCGTCGCTATTTGGATAGGCATGCTCCCACCAAGGTTGCATGATTGCCCGTGCCAGGAGGCGCAGAGAGAGTGCGTATCGCACCCCGCTGCCGTCATGCTGCATACAGTGGAGTAAATACCCCAGAACTTTGAGGTCTTTCCCTTGCTCACTTAGCAGTTTTACTGCCAGCATTTCGGCATCTTCCCACGCGACCTGAGCGTGCTGAAGGGAGCCTACCTTCATCATTTCTTCTTCTAGCGTTAAATAGTCACGACGGGTGTCTAGGGCATCACCTATCAAGTAACCCTGTGCATTGGCCTGCAAGGGCATCAATATCGGTGCTAGCTGTTTTTCAGACGTAATACGCATAACAGTATCCTTACCAGCGGCACTCATCTCGCAGGGGTTGAATTGATTGACGCAGGCCTTGCACGTTAAAGCGCAGGCCATTTAGATAGGCAGACTCACTATGAAGCGTGAGCGTATCTGTATTGAGAAGCTGCTGAAGAGTGCCTATGGCCGGTAAACCTCGCCCTCCGCTGAGGATGTAGCCACCATCACGCACGCGCCACAGCTGTGTTAGTCGCGTACTGCCTGTATCAAGCTCTATAGAAAGGCGGGAATCACCGCTTAATGGTTCGGGCACGTGTAATTGCAAACGAGTAATTTTCTGTTCACAGGCCATGACGAGAAGTGGTCGCGGGGGTGTAGTGCCAAGCGCAGGTGCGCTCATCAGCACGCTCCCCTCATGGGTTTGTACTATCACCCCCGTCTGGTCGTGGCGGTGTATCGCTTCTTGCTGGGCAATGGCATGCCATAACTCAGGCAGCTCACTATCTGCTTGATCCGTGCTTTCCTGCACGAAAACCGCGTCATAGCAGTTTAAGCGTGCTAACCGGGAGGTTTCTTCAAGACAAGACTGAGCACGCTCTATAAGCACACTTTGGTCAGATGCTTGCGCGTGCCCCACTATCGCGATTCCAAACAGCACCTTGCTCAGTAGTGGCCAATAGCGCTTTTGCTGCGTAACTCTCATTTCGTATCCAACCGGAGTTGTTTGCACTTATGGGCAAGTGTTCGCTTGGGTAAACCTAAACTCTCTGCCGCCTTTGCTCTGTTGCCATTAAAGTGTTTTAAACGATGATCGATAATAGCGACTTCTACCTCCTGCATTGTTTGGCGAAGGTCGTCAATCTCATCGATGATGGGGGTTAACCACGGGCCTATCGTTCTAGCGTGGAGCTCGCTGTTGGCAGCTACTTTGCCTGACAGCGTATGGAGGTCTATGTCTTCACCACTGGGCGTGACTGCACAGGCATAGCCCGTCACATTTTTCAGTTCACGAATATTTCCGGGATAGTCGCGCTGCATCAGAGCCTGCATTGCAGATAAGGT
>SKHS01000001.1 GCA_007116835.1 Halomonas sp. | reverse complement strand
CGCTTGCCCCCAGAGTTTTTTGTGGGCTCCGGGGCCAACTAACTCAGCAAGTCGACCAGACGTTAGCGCCACAATGCCAGGGATCATCGCGCCCACCACGAACGATGAAACTGACTGGCTAAGCAGCGCGAGCGAAAAGACGGGCAGAGATACAGCGGCCGCCTTGGCTAAAAACGCGAGGGTTAAACCACGATGCCAGCCCACTTTTCGCGCTAACGCTCCTACTACCAGTGGCCCGCACACAGCGCCCAAGCCGAAAATCCCCCACTGAAGAGACGCTGCTTGATGCCCTAAGGCATTTTCTCGGGCGAGATAATCCACCCAAAATACGGTATGGGGAACAAACCCGATGGCGTCCAGGGCATACGCACCAATCACCAGTAGCACGGCGACGTTTACCGCTGCATACCCGTTCTGGCTCGCCGCCCCTTCGTTACCTGTCACCGGCGGTAAGGAAACCCGAGTAACACCGCGGTCACCTACCAACCCCGCCACGATGCATAGCAGGCCAAGCGCGCCCCAAGTAGCGGTTAGGCTGAACTCCAGCAGCATAGGTACTACCGATGCTGAAAGCAGCGCACCGAGCCCAATGCCAGTGAAAACCAGGGCACCGACACCGGCTCGCCTTTCCGGGGGCGTTGCCGATAGAGCCATCGATGGGCCAACCACCATCAGAATAGCGCCAGCCATACCTGAGACTAATCGCCAAAAGAAGAACCAACTAAAACTACTAGCCTCCGCACATAGAAAAAAGCTTAGCGCGATCGCCACGAAACATGCTCCCATCACCGCGCGAACAGGAAAGCGTTCACTCAAGGAGTGAGCTATCAATGCACCGATAAAGTAACCAAGAAGGTTGGCAGCCCCCAGGTAAGCCCCTTGGCTGGCGGTAAACCACCCCTCCTGAATCAGCGCCGGTAATAGCGGTGTGTAGGCAAAGCGGGCAATGCCTATGCCTGCCAAGGTAGCCATTACGCCGGTCACCAGAGCAGGCAAATCTTTGCTGTTGATCATATCGTGTCCTTACTGAATCGCTGTGCGGAAAGAGTGGCGTCGGGCGTATTTGCCAGTAGCCTACTCACACCAACAATTCTTTAGAAACGATTTATAATGATAATAGCTATCTTATTTAGAGATAGCAGAAGCTTGGAGGAGATGGGAATGCAATTGAAATCGTTGCGGCTGTTTAAGGCGGTGGCAGAGACAGGCAGTTTTATGGCCGCTGCGAAGCAATTGCACACGGTGCAATCTAACGTGACCACGCATATCAAAAAGCTGGAGGAAGAGTTAGGCGCGCAGCTGGTTCATCGCGCTGGTGGCGTGCGCCTTACCTCTGCCGGACGGGCATTACTGGGTTACGCCGAACGGTTGTTAGCGGTACATGACGAAGCGTTAGCGCTATTTAAAAATGCAGAGAACGCTGCTGGCCAGCTGCGCTTAGGATCGATGGAAACTACCATGGCGCTACGTCTTCCCCCAATACTGGCGGCCTATCATGCTAACTTTCCAGACGTGGATATGACGCTGGCGACAGGCCCCACCGCCAGCTTGATCGAGAAACTTATGGCTGGCCAGGCGGATGGCGTTTTTGTAGCAGGCGCTGTCGACCATCATCGCTACCATTCGCTCAAGGTGTTTAGCGAACAACTTGTACTGGTAAGCTCAACCCCTATGACCAGTGTACCCAGCGCTGAAGAACTGCTGACAGCTACGTTTTTAGCATTTCGCCAGGGGTGTAGTTATCGCCAACGTATTGAATTGCTGCTGGCATCTCAGGGAATTAATGCGGTGCGTGTTTTTGAATTTGGCACGCTAGATGCCATGCTTGGCTGCGTCGCGGCGGGGATGGGCTACACCGTGTTGCCACGTATTACTATTGAAGCCCACCGGCACCGCTTCGGCATTCACACGATGGAACTGCCCTCCGCCATTGCCAATATTGACACTTACTTTGTAACACCAGAACCCGCCTCTTGGTCACCCGCCTTAGCGCGCTTTGTTGATACGCTACACCAGGAAGCTGGGCTATAGAGTGACTTGTCAGGAAATCGCCCACCCTGTGCACTCCCGTCTTAGAGAACGGCACGAATGGTAATGCCGTGTGAGGTGTACGTTTGTCATTTAAGCACTGAGGCATGTAGGATAATTGAACAACCATTCAATTAAGGAGTTTCTATGCAACGCCATCCGTTGATGATTGCTATATCACTGGGTCTTTTCGCTGGTGCTACCGCCACGACGGTGCTGGCAGAAATGTCGCCACTGGAGCGGCAGCTAAAAGATCTGGCAGCGTTCCAGGTCATCGCCCATCGCGGTGCCAGCGGCCATGCACCGGAAAGCACGATGGCAGCGTATGAGTTGGCTCATGAATGGGGTGTCGATTACTTAGAACTGGATGTTCAAATCACCGCCGATGGTGAGTTGGTAGCCTTTCACGACGATGCTATTGACCGCACCAGCGACGGTGAAGGCAAGATTAATGATTACACACTAGAAGAGCTAAGGGCCCTGGATGTAGGCACCTGGTTTAATGAAGCGAATGTTGATAAAGCAGATGCTGCCTTTGAGGGTGCCCAAATCCTCACGTTAGACGAGCTGTTTGAGCGCTTTGGCAATGACACCCGATATTATATTGAAACTAAATCGCCCCACCTTAACCCAGGGCTGGAAGAGGCTTTGGTAGAGGCCTTAGAAGCCCACAACATGATTGAACATGGTCGGGTTCTTGTACAGTCCTTCGAACAACAGAGCCTGCTGAAGGTGCGTGAGCTCAATGAGAGCGTGCCGCTTATTCAGTTAGTCTGGTACCACACCGATGAGGAGGACAACACCCAGCTTAAAGAGTGGACCGACGTGACACCGGGGCCTGCGCAAATCACCGATGAAGATTTCCAGGCCGTCGCCGAGTACGCCGTAGGTATCGGTACTAACGTGACGTATCAGGGCGAAGACGTTATTGATGCGGACTTTATTCGTCAGGCTCAGGCAAACGGCTTGCCGGTACATGTTTACACGATCAATGAGCCGGACGATATGCAGCGCTTGATAGACTGGGGCGTCAACGGCTTATTTACCGACTACCCTGACAGGTTGCTTGAACTCGTTGAGTGAGCTCGCTTATTAACTGCATTGACGCCCGGCCTACGCCGGGCGTTTTCGTTGGCGGCTAAGGCCTCATTGAGTGCTAACGCTTGTACTAGGTTTGTTTCGTTGATTCTGTTCCAGGTAAGTTCGAGCGAATTGATGTAAGTTTGAAACTGTGCCGTTTCGACTTACATTAAACGCAATCGCTGCCAATGCCACCCCCATGCTCAGTAGCTAAAAGTAAGCATAAAACCGTCGGCTTCCCCTGAAGAATGAAGAGGAGTTAGCGCATTAACCCTTACCCACCTACCACTCAAACAGACGGCATCACTCATGAACCTGTTACTCAGTAAGCGTCGGGCAAGACCTGTGCTATGTCGCTTTTTTGTTTGATACCTGCGGCTATACGCTCTGGTGCCTTGGCTGCGCTGGTGTTGGCATGGCTAGTCTGGCCGACAAACACCTACTCTTCCGAGCAGCAGACGGCAATACTACTGGTAGCTCACCCCGCGGTAACGACTAGCTGGTTAAACCGTGATACCACGCGGGCCATTTTCGCTATGCGTCAACGTACCTGGCCTGATGGTGAGTCAGTGCAAGTGTTTGTGCTCCCTAATCGTGATCCTGTGCATGCTCGTTTTACCAAAGAGCAGCTTGCCGCCTATCCACATCAGTTGCAGCTGGCCTGGGATCGCATGGTGTTTTCTGGCATGGGTCAAGCACCCAACCGTGTTAGCAATCAGCTCGACATGCGCGAAAAAGTAGCCAACACCCCCGGCGCACTAGGCTATCTTGAAAGAGAGTATATTGATGAGAGTGTCCATGTCATTTCAATGGAGTGAAGGCGTGTCTCTTGCACGCATGCGCACTGCGTTAGCGTGGTTGGGCCTACTCGTTTTTTCTCCCTTCGCGCCTGCCTGGGCAAATGATAGCGTATTCGACACCCTGCAAGTGCATGGCTTTCTAAGCCAAGCACTTGTTATTACAGATGATAATAATTTTTTCGGCAAAAGCAGCGAAAACGCAGGCAGCCTGGAATACACCGAAGTAGGACTCAACGCCTCACTTCGGCCACACGCTAATATCCTAGTAGCAGCTCAGCTACTTAGCCGACGTGCAGGGGGTGACACTCGCGATGCGATCCCAACGCTGGATTACGGTGTGGTTGACTACCAAGTCGTATCGAATCAGCAGCGAACGCTGGGCCTGCAGCTCGGTCGGTTTAAAAACCCGTTTGGCCTGTACAACCAGACTCGCGATATGGCCTTCACGCGCCCTAGCATTTTATTACCTCAGTCGATCTACTTTGACCGCACGCGCTCACTCGGCATGGCCGGCGACGGTGCCAGCCTTTACCACGAAGAGAGAACCCAAGCGGGTGTCGTGCGCTTCCAGGCTGGGGTAGGCAAGGCACGCGTAGAAGACGATGTGGATCTTGCGCTTGGGCTCAATCGCTTTCCAGGCACGTTACAGGCGGGCTCTTCTGCGATTGGGCAGGTGCGCTTTGAAGACAATAACGGTCGCTTTCTGATGGCGCTAAGCACCGCTAGTGCCAACGCTGATTACGAAGGCTCGCAGCCCCCTCTGGATAATGGCAGCTTTCAGTTCCAGCCCTGGGTGTTTTCATTGCAGTACAACCATGAGCGGTGGAGCTTAACGTCTGAATATGCGTTAAGAACGGTTGAGCTGGATGGGTTTAATCCCGCCATTGACCAGAAAAAAACCGGCGAAAGCTGGTATCTACAATACACCCGGCGTGTCGACAGTGACTGGCAGTGGTTGCTGCGCTTTGATCGCTTAATCAACGACCGCAACGACCGCTCGGGCAGCACTTATGAACAGAGTGGCTTAGGCCCAGCCCATTCACAATTTGCCGATGATATTACCGTTGGCGTTCAGTGGACGCCCAGGCCAAACCTTATGGTAGCCGGAGAATACCATCATGTAGACGGTACCGGATGGCTTCCCTTAGATAGTGATGCCAATGCATCCGCTAAAAGCCGACATTGGAATATGCTGTTGTTCCAGCTTTCGGTGCGCTTTTAGCACGATGGGGATAGGATAAGCTGAAATGACCACACATTCGCCCCTTATAACGCAGCGTCGGCTTAGCCTGACATGGCGCGTCATTACCCTCAGCAGCCTACTGTTACTTGTGCTTGTTGCGCTCTTTATTTGGTTAGGCAAACACCATTTAACCCAACAGCTAGAAAGTAGCCGTATGGAAAGCCACGAACGCCAGCAGCGCGAAATACGTTTAGCCATGCAGCGTTCGGCTGATAACTTGCGTCAACTTGCCGGCCTTACGGCGGCTGCCCCAGCGTTAGGCAGTGCGTTACAAAATAATCAGCAGGATGAACTGGCCAATATATTAGGCGCACAGTGGCCTTCTCTTCAGTTGGAAGCAGGGATTGATGACATCTTTGTTTTCAATACCAGGGGAGAGAACGTTGGCTATGCTGGGGCAAGCGACTCGATGACTCATTTACCCATCCAAGAATGGATAGGTGATGTACTTACCACGGAGTCGCCCATCAATGCCCTGCGCTGTGCGGTGACATGCCAACAATTTGCTGCGGTTCCTGTATTGATGGAGGGCGCTAGCATTGGCATGGTGGTGTTGTCACGCTCTCTTGCTGACGTCACCCGACAAGCAAGAGACGTTTCTGGAAGTGAGATTGCACTATTGGTTACCGGCCTCATTGCAGAACAAACGGCTGTCGAAACACCCCGTTTAACCGAGTGGAACGGCTATCTTTTAGCACTGACAAACCGCGATACAACGCTCTCCTTGCTGACGCTTGCCTCGACTAAGACTCGCCTGGCTGAGTTGATCAACACCCCCTTCAGTCTCGAATATGCCAACCGCCATTTCGAGCTAAGCGCCGTGTATATGGAAGAAGATGCTGATTGGCGCAGCACAGGGTACTTCCTGATTATTTCCGATATTACCGCGCAAATCGCTGCTATTCAGTCAGCGACTAAGACATTGCTGATCGTTGGCATTACGGGCTGGCTAGCCGCTGAGCTATTAATGCTGGTCATCTTGCTAAGACCCATGGCACGACTTCGCCGAGTCGCAGCGTTACTGCCTGCTCTTTCCAAAGGTGAGTTTAGCCGCGTACGCGACAAGCTACCTGCCCATTACCCACGCTTCCCCGATGAAATTGATGTGTTGGAACACTCTACTCGCGAGCTTTCCCAGCAGCTAGAAACGCTAGAAACCGCTGTTCGGGAACACAGTAATCAGCTCGCTGAACGTGTTGAGGAACTTGCCAAAGAGCGTGACTTTGTTAGCAGCCTGCTCGATACAGCACGGGTGTTCATTGTTGTGCAAAATAGCGAGGGCCACATTCAATTAGTGAACGACTACACGCGAGAAAGGCTCGGCCTTAAAGATAATGACTTACTGGGTCGACCCTTTTCAGATATGTTCAAGCAACATGCCAAGCCCTCATCGCTCACTGCGCGGCATCAGCTCCCCGTACACCGTGTATCTGCTTCTCATCAGGAAGAGGTTACGTTCCAAACCTTGGATAAGCGTTTTCTCACTGTCGCCTGGTACCATGCACCTTTAGCCAATAGCAACGACCTTGATGCCTCGAAGATATCGGTCGGGCTCGATATCACTGAACGTAAAACCGCTGAATCACGCTTAAAGTGGTTAGCAGAACATGACCCACTCACTGAACTCTACAATCGGCACTATTTTCAAGATGCATTGCAAAGAACAATCATCAGCCAAAAAAAAGGTGCTGTTTTACTATTAGACCTTGACCAGTTTAAAGAAATTAATGAGCTCAGTGGACATTACGTGGGCGACAGACTACTCAAGGAAGTTGCTAACACGTTGTTTTTAAACCTTAGTCAACGCAGCATTATTGCACGACTGGGTGGGGATGAGTTTGCTTTACTGCTCGAAAACATTACCGCGGAACAGGCAATTAATGTTGCGGAATATATTTCCCAACTACTGAACAGCATTAGCTTT
>SKHS01000130.1 GCA_007116835.1 Halomonas sp. | reverse complement strand
TTGCTGGCAGGCTGCGCGCAGCGTGTCAGCAGCCATGCTGGTTTTCACCCAACGTTGGCTACCGCCCCAGTCATAGAAGATGTCATCTTCAGGAATGTCTAACGACAAGGGAGGGGTGTTGGGCGGTAAGGATAAGCGCCAGAGGGCTTGGGTATTGCTAGAGGCGAAAAAAGCGTGTTGATGATCGCGTAACTGTTGCCAGAAATCTGCTGATAAGGTCTCACCGCCGAGACGCTCTTTAGTGGCGTTGACAGAGCTTGAGCCACCTTCCAAACGAATAAACAGCTCGCCTGCATGCCACGCCGCGGCGGTAATCGGTAGCGGCTGTCGCCCTAGCTCAGCAAGCTTGCTGAGCGCGCTTTCAAGCCCCATGGTTAGGCGTAAACTGTGGCTAGCCGTTGGAATAGGCAGCACTTTAAACGAAATGTCGGCGAGTACGCCTAGAGTACCTTGGGCTCCGGTCAGTAAGCGCGAGAGGTCATATCCCGCGACATTTTTCATGACTTCTCCGCCAAAGCGCAGCAGCTTACCTTCTTGGGTAATGATTCGGGTGCCTAACACAAAATCTCGTGCTGCACCGGCCCATGGGCGACGCGGCCCTGAAAGCCCAGTGGCGACAGCACCGCCAATGGTGCTGGCCTCACCAAAAATAGGGGGCTCAAAGGCGAGCATTTGCTTTTGCTCGGCCAGCGCTGCATTGAGAGCGCTTAGGCGGGTACCCGCCCGCACGGTTACTACCAGCTCTACAGGGTCATACGAGACAATGCCGCTGTGAGCGGCCATATTAAGGGGGGTTCCCTCGACAGGGCGTCCATAAAAGGCACGTGTATCGCCTGCGACAATTCGCAGCGGCGTTTGGTTAGTGTAGGCGCTGCGCACCTGTTCGCACAGGTCGTCAGTGATATCTCGGTCGGCAGCATGTATCGCGAGTTCGGTCATGATGATTCCTAATAATTATGCTTCCTAGTGCTTAGTGGCCATAGCGCTCGAAGACCCTAGTGCTCAAAGGCTATAGCGCTCAACGACTAGGCTCCACATCAGAAACGGGGCAGTTCCGGGTGCGGTAATTCATTGTTGTGCACATGCATCGCGCCAAATTCGGCACAGCGTGCCAGGGTCGGAATGTTCTTCCCTGGGTTAAGCAAACGCTGGGGGTCAAAGGCGGCTTTTAATGCATGAAAGACGGTTAGCTCATCAGGCTGGAACTGGCTACACATCTGATTGATCTTTTCTCGGCCTACGCCATGCTCACCGGTGATCGAGCCGCCGGCGGCAACGCAGAGCTCAAGAATTTTGCCGCCGACCTCTTCCGCCAATGCCAGTTCACCCTCTTTATTGGCATCAAACAGAATCAGCGGGTGCATATTGCCATCACCTGCGTGGAACACATTCGCAACGGCTAAGCCGCTTTCTTCGGATAGCGCGGCGATGCCTTTAAGAACGCGCGGCAGTTCGCGGCGGGGAATGGTGCCATCCATGCAGTAGTAGTCGGGCGACATGCGGCCAACCGCGGGAAAAGCGTTTTTCCGTCCTGCCCAAAACTTGGCGCGTTCGGCTTCGTCACGGGCTTGTTGAATATTGGTAGCGCCGGCTTTTTCCAGCACGCGCCGCACGGTTTGGCAGTCATCATCCACGTCGGCTTCAACGCCTTCTAGCTCGCAGAGCAGAATGGCTTCGGCCTCAACGGGGTAGCCTGCCTTAATAAAATCTTCAGCGGCTTTAATAGCCAGCTTGTCCATCATTTCTAATCCGCCAGGAATGATCCCTGCGGCAATAATGTCACCAACAGCGCGTCCTGCTTTTTCGATGTCGTCAAAGCTGGCCATGAGCACTTTGGCAGTTTCGGGTTTTGGCAGCAGTTTAACGGTAATCTCTGTGACTACGCCGAGCATGCCCTCAGAACCATTCATCAGAGCCAAGAGGTCAAAACCGGGGGCATCCAAGGCTTCTGACCCCAGGGTCATGCGTTCACCCTCAATGGTCATCACATCAACGCGCATCACATTGTGAACGGTAAGCCCGTACTTGAGGCAGTGAACGCCACCTGCGTTTTCCGCCACATTGCCACCAATCGAACAGGCAATTTGTGACGATGGGTCAGGGGCATAATAAAGCCCGTAAGGAGCAGCGGCTTCCGAAATCGCCAAGTTACGCACGCCTGGCTGCACGCGGGCAAGGCGCGCATCAGGGTCAACGCTGATAATGGTATTGAAGCGTGACATGACCAACAGCACGCCATGTTCTAACGGCAGTGCGCCACCTGAAAGCCCGGTTCCTGCCCCCCGAGTCACCACCGGAACACCCAGTGCATGGCAGCGCTTGAGCAGGTTTTCTACCTGCTCCAGCGTTTCGGGAAGCGCAACTAACATCGGCAAGATGCGGTAAGCCGCTAAGCCGTCGCATTCAAACGGGTGTAGGTCCTCTTCACGATGAAGCAGTGTTAAGGAGGGAATCGCGTTTTGCAGGTCTTCTAGCACATCTGCTTTTTCGCGGTGAACAAATTCGCCGTCTAGGCGTTCATCGAAGAGAATATTCATGTTGGCTCCTGTAAGAGAGGAGTGCAGGAAAGTATCTAATCACTTTATGGAAAAGCTTTCCATAAATAACTTACCAAGCGCTGGAAATCTTTTGCATAAGGTGAGAAGGGGGCGTCAGAAACGTCATCAGTCGTTGTACATTGATAGTGCAATTAATAAATGGACAGCTTCGTTAGCAGACAGTTTGGTAAATGGATAGCTGGGCAGCCCGAAGGCTACCCAGCTGATACCGCTCAGCAATAACGGTGTATTTACATAAGTGGGTCGGTCACACCAATGACGTAGAACGCAATCATTGCAATGATGCCGGTGAACACTAGGTAGTAGATGGTCGGAATGATCGTTTTACGAATCGTTGTGCCTTCGCGGCCCAACAGACCAACGGTCGCAGAGGCAGCCACGACATTGTGGATCGCAATCATATTACCTGCTGCCGCGCCGACTGCTTGCAGTGCCACCATCATGGCAGTAGAGAGGCCAAGCGTTTGCGCAATGCTGAACTGGAACTCTGCCAACATCAGATTGGAAACGGTATTTGAGCCTGCAATAAAGGCACCCATTGCACCTACCGCCGGTGCGAAGAGCGGATAAACCCCGCCAACGCCGTTTGCCACCGCTTGCGCCATCATGACGGGCATGGAAACCAAATCAGCGTCGTTGACACCAGAGTTAATCAGGATACGTACCATTGGAACGGTAAAGATCAGTACGAAGCCAGCACCAAAAATTGTTTTAGTGGACTCTGATACCGCCGCACTCATTTGGCGCGGGTTCATTCTGTGAATGAAGTAGGTAACGGCAACAACCGCCAGAATGATACCGCCGGGTAGGTACAGGGGCTGTAAGCTGCCACTTACGCCAGTTTCACCAAAGATATTTGTCCAGCCTAGGCTCACGGAGGTCAACGCTGACTTTAGCGGTTCAACAGTGCGTGAAGCCACCAGGAAAATAGCCAGTAGTACGTAAGGAACCCACCCCTTTAAAGTAGACATCGGTGCTTTACCAGCCACGTCATCTAGCTTGATTTGCAGGTTGCCAATCCATTCATCAGGCCAAGAGGTTGACTCTGGGAAGTCCCACGTGTCTTTCGGTAGTAGGAAGCCTTTGCGAGCGGCAGGTACCACAATTGCCAAGCCAACCATCGCGCCAATCATTGACGGGAATTCCGGTCCTAAGAACACGCCTACCAACGTATAGGGCACAACGAATGCCACGCCGGTAAAGAGCGCGAAGGGCACAATCGACAAGCCCTCTTTCCAGGAACGGTTAGCGCCAAAGAAACGCACCATGATCAAGACCAGAATCAACGGCATTAAAATACCCACGATGCCGTGAGTAATGGCCACTGAGCTTGTGACTTGCTGGAAAAACACCTCCCAAGTAGAACCGTTGGCTTCCAATTGAGCAGTGATGCCAGCACGGTCAAGACCGCTACCTACACCTACTACTACGGGCGTACCAACAGCGCCAAAGGAGACCGGCGTTGACTGAATCATCATACCCACAACCACAGCGGCCAACGCAGGGAAGCCCAGTGCCACCATCAGCGGTGCAGCGACCGCGGCGGGGGTGCCAAAACCAGAAGCGCCTTCAATAAAGCAACCAAACAACCAGGCAACGATTAATGCCTGGACACGACGGTCAGGACTGATACCTGAGAATCCATTACGAATCGCCGTAATACCACCCGAATGCTTAAGCGTGTTAAGCAGCAAAATGGCGCCAAAGATAATCCACAATAGCCCGGCGGTTTGGATCAAACCTTGAACCGTAGATGCGGCAACACGGCTAAACGACATATCCCAAGCGGTCAGACCAATAATGGCCGCCGTTAGAAAAACGATAGGCATGGCGATTTTAGCGGGTATTTTAAAGCCAATGAGCAAAATACCAGCAAGCAACAGCGGCAAAAACGCCAGAAGTGCTAGTGTAGTTTCATTCATGTTAGGAACGGCCCCTTGTTATTGATTTGGTGTTCTACGCAGACGCCAGCGCGTTCGTTGTGGCAATGCTGGTCGGGTCAAGGTGAAAGATACGGTTAGGCTGGGTGAATGACTAGATTGGAAAATTGGTATTACCAATCGATAGGGTCGTAAAGCAAGCCTTTTTGATCAGTTTTTTTAATTTAACGGTTTGTTTTTGTTTGTTTTTAAACTTCCTTCGTTAACAAGACGTACCGATAAGTCATTAGACTAATAGACAGTACAGTTGTCCGCCCAGAGAGGAGTACACCCTCGCTAATCGTATAACTTGCGTCGCAGGTGGCTTGCGCCCATTGTTGATGACGACATACCTATCTTTGACGCAAGGAGTTGGCTAACGTGGCAATCACCTTTTATGACCTTTGCGGTCGCGACGAGCGTTTACGCTTTTCGCCCTACTGCTGGCGCGTGCGTATGGTACTGGCACACAAAGACATTTCGTACGCTGCCGTGCCTTGGCGGTTTTTGGAAAAAGATGCGTTAGCGTTTGCAAACTACGACAAAGTGCCTGTGCTGATTGATGGTGACACGGTCGTTACCGACAGCTTCGATATCATGCGGTACTTAGATATGGCATACCCAGACAAGCCTGTCTTGGGAGAGGGCGTTAGCTATCAGCGCGCGCATTTCTTTAAGCTCTATGTAGAGCGTAGCGTCACACCGGTACTTTTTCGAATCGTCGCGCTGGATTTGTTGGCTGCGATTCATCCAGACGACCGCGCTTATTTCCGCGAAACACGGGAAGCGCGGTTTGGTATGCGCCTGGAAGACGTACACAATCCAGAACAGGGACGTTCACAGTTGAAGCAGCTATTGGCCCCGGTACGTGATCAGCTACGCGCAAGCGCATTTTTAGATGGTGAGGCACCCAGTGGGGCGGATTATCTGCTGTTTGGCAGCATGATGTGGGCGTATACCGTTTCCCTTGAGCGATTGGTCGATACAAATGACCCGGTAGATGAGTGGTTTAAGCGTATGCTGGAGGTGCACAACGCGGTAGCCGGTAAGGCAATCACTATCCGTGATCTATAATGTGTTAGGCAGCCTTTATGCGGCCTTTATTTATCAGTTAGTTGCGCGAACGATCTATGTCGTTTGTGTGACAGGAGATGGCAATGATTGACCTGTATTACTGGACAACGCCCAATGGCCACAAAATCTCCATCATGCTCGAAGAAACAGCGCTGCGGTATCGGGTAAAACCGATTAATATTGGGCGCGGCGAACAGTTTGACCCTGAGTTTCTTACTATTTCACCAAACAATCGTATTCCGGCCATTGTTGATCATGCGCCTCAAGACGGTGGCCAGCCGCTGTCGCTATTTGAGTCAGGCGCTATTTTGGAGTATCTGGCTGATAAATGTGGTCAATTTTTACCCTCCGAGGGGCGCGAGCGCTACGTGGTATTGCAGTGGCTGCATTGGCAAATGGGGGGGCTTGGCCCGATGGCGGGGCAAAATCACCATTTCTGCCAGTATGCGCCGCAAAAAATTGAATACGCTATTGAGCGTTATGTCCGTGAAACGTACCGCCTATACAGCGTGTTGGACCAACGTCTTTCCCAGCAGCAGTATGTAGGAGGTGATCACTACTCGATTGCTGATATGGCGATTTACCCTTGGATTGTTCCTTGGGAAAAACAACGCCAAACGTTAGAAGAGTTTCCCGACTTGGAGCGTTGGTTTCAGGAAGTCGCTCAGCGTTCTGCCGTTCGTAAGGCTTATTCTTTAATCGAAGAGGTTAATCCTCACTCTGAGGCCCAAGTGGACGAGCAGGTGCGTAAACACTTGTTTGGAAACCGATAAGTAATAGTTATTAATAATTAAATTTATTTAATATTTGCTGGTGGGTGTAATAAGATAAAAAATCATGTTGCGCTGCACAAAAAGCGCTGCTAGCTTTGTGGGTAGCAAGGCAACAGCCTAATAATTGACCGCTCAGCAGAGCGCGTCGAATAGCTCACTCACCCTAAGGGGACAATGTCATGAACAAAGCCGCAGAGAAAACTACCCAGCAGTTTGAGTCAGTTGTTGTATCGCCCATGCGTTCTTACACGCTGGCGGCACTGGACTACTACCAGCAGATGGTTGGCGCGCAAATGGATGCAGCACGTGCTTATTCCGACATGACCATTGCCCAGGCGCGCACCTGGTTAGACGTTAAAGATGCTGACAGCTTCAAGAAAGCGATGGAAAGCCAGCAAAAAGCAGCGACTAACCTGATGGAACGCGTAAAAGGTGATTCTGAGAAAGTTACCTCTATCAGCCAAAGCTTTATGCAAGACAGTCAGAAAATGGTTGAAGAAAACGCCAAGAAAGCTGTAGAAACGGTTAAGCAGTAACGCATCGATCTACCGTCGTGAGTAGAGATAAACTGAAAGATAAATAGGTGATTCAATACTCAACGCTCAAAAATGCCGCGCCTTTTGGTGCGGCATTTTTTGTTTGCCCGGCGAAGCCGGCAAACCCGGACACCTGAAAGAAGGTGTCGTCACCCCGACTGAGGGGAAGACAATCCGACTGGCAAGGGCGTCACTGGCCAACGGTGGGGTCTGAAG
>SKHS01000113.1 GCA_007116835.1 Halomonas sp. | reverse complement strand
GTAGGCATCATTAATTTAGACATTCACTCATTTCGGCTTAATTTTTAAATAACTGCGTTCATACCAAGCACCTCTTTTGCTAACGAGATACGTATAATGTTGGAAAGAGAATTCAACCACTGTCGCCGAATCACAATTGATGAAATAAACCAGCGGCCAATGTGGAAAAAAGTAGTTTCTCGTGCGGCTTACCTTACCGCACCCATTCAGTAAACACTCACCATCTTTCGCACGCAGCTGACGATATTGGCCACAAGGAGTTTTGGGTGAATTTAGAAACAAAATGGCTCGAAGATTTCGTTGCGTTAGCCAATACACGCAGCTTTTCTGCCTCCGCCAGGCAGCGGCACGTTACCCAGCCTGCCTTCAGCCGTCGCATTCGTGCACTCGAGCAAGCGGTAGGTGTTACCTTAGTAGATCGCTCAACAACGCCTGTTGGACTCTCTTCTGAAGGCCAGCTGTTTTTAATTACGGCACGTAATTTGGTTGAACAACTAAACGAGTCGTTAAGTCATTTAAGAGGGCTTTCAATTGCCAATGAAGCGCTCGATATCGTGGCAGCACACTCCTTGGCACTAAGCTTTTTTCCTCCTTGGATCTCTCGCTTGCAAAAAGGGTTAGGGGAGCTGCCAACCCGCCTAGTCGCGATGAATGTTGGAGAAGCTATTCACGTTCTCCGAGAAGGTAACTGCGACTTGATGCTAGCTTACTATGATCCGTTTGCGACCATGCAACTGGACGCAGAAGTGTTCCCTTCGTTTTCAATTGGTAAAGTAAAAATGCTGCCTGTGACATTGCCAGATGAGCAGGGGAAGCCACTTTTTTCGATTCAAAACGATAACTCCATTCCTTACTTAGCCTATACCCAAGGCGCTTTTCTTGGCCGCAGTGTGCGTATGCTGCTTAAAAATGATCCTGTACGCATGAAGTTGCGCACTGTTTACGAAACGGCCATGGCTGAAGGTTTGAAAGGCATGGTACTGCAAGGCGTGGGCATCGCTTGGATTCCTGATTTCTGCATTCGTGAAGAACTCAAAACCGGCAAGTTAGTGAGAGCAGGGGATGAAAGTTGGGATATCCCCCTGGAAATTCGCCTATATCGCTGTTCGCTTGTTCATAAACCCGGCGTTGAACGCCTTTGGCGACAAATGATGAAACTACCGCGCGACTTCCTTGAAGCCTAGCGTTCAAAGTGGGCTAACCTAGCATGCGTTATCAGGTCAACAGGGGCCTAAATCTGCAGGTAGACCCAGAAAGTTTTGAATAATAAAAAAGTGGTCTTCAAATAAGCTTTCAGGCTCAAGATCTGCCAGCGCTACCCAGCGCGCATGATCGCCGCCTTTTACTGGCTTTAAGCGAGGCAACTGCTGGTCTGGTCGTAGCGCAAAATAAAAGGCTTCTGCCAGCGTGCGGCCTCGCCAGCTTCGATGCGGTTCATCAAACAAGCGCTGGCCGCGTAACGAGCCCTTTAAAACAGGTTCAGGTACTTTCAGCCTTAAACGCTCACGAAGCTCTCTTAAGCAAGCATCTAGTAAACGTTCATGAGGGTTTATAAACCCGCCGGGTAGTGCAAAAAGCCCTTTGCCCGGTGCTGCGGTTCGGCGCACAAGCAGTACATGACCCGACTGAACAACAACAGCATTTACAGTAACAAAAATAGGTGGATAGGGGGCTTGTGACCATGCCTGTTTGTACTGATCCAGCAGCTGTTGCTCCTCAAGCAACTGATGGTAAGCCTCGCCTTTGCAAAAGCTACCCACACTTTTAACGACGCCCGGCGGTAAATCGTGGTATGCCCCAGTGCTCAGGTAATCATCCGTAGAACCGGGCGAATGAAACAAGCGTTCACGTATTTGGCTCGCTGAGATGCCTTCAACAAGGGGAACGCTGACCGACTCCCACTGAGGAAAGAGCGATAAATAGTAGCTGGACTGCCCCCGACTTGCGCCAATCAACCCTATACGTGGCAAACGTGCATTGGCAGGCGTGGCAAGGTCGCGTACTTTGCGCTGCACATCGCGTACCCAGACATCATCGTTATAAAGTGCATCCAACAGTGGTGTGATTTCCAGGCGTTGGTTCTCTTCTTCATCAAACCCTGAGCGGAGCATGGCTTGACGTTCATTAAAATGCCACGGATTTCGTAATGAGCGGGCTTGCCAGGCAGAGCCCACCAGCACAATAACTTGACGTGCCTGCTTCAGTGCTTCTCGGATAATCGCCAAGTGGCCAAGATGAGGGGGCTGGAAACGACCAATAAACACCAAGCAGTCAAAGTCGTAAGCCGTAGCAGAGTGAACAGCATCCGAGTTCATAACGCTTCCTTGGTCGTTGGAGAAATGGGCGCTCATTATGTAGCTAGCCGTTAAGGGGTGCAATCCAGAGCCTCCTGCGTTTATCGCTGTAGTTAGGTATGATGTTTGGTAGGCACTAGCAATGGCGCTCAATCAAGGACATTTTATAAAAAGGGAATGCATATGCTGAAAAGTACCATTGTTTTTTGGTGGAATGTGGTGCAGGACGCAACCGCACTTTGGCTTGAACGCAATGCCTTTAGTTATGCGGGCTCATTGGCGTTTTATACGCTTTTTTCGTTAGCACCTACGGTGATTATTGCGGTGACAGTGATTGGAGTGGTGCTAGGTGAGGATGCCGCTCAAGGACAAATTGTGGCCCAGCTTCAGGATACCCTAGGCACGGAAGCTGCTTATGCAATTGAACAGGCAGTCGCGCAGTCGCGCATTGAGGAGTCAGGTCTACTACCAACCCTATTGGGCTTTGCTGCATTAATGGTGGGTGCTACGACAGTTTTTGCACAAATGCAGTTCTCGCTGAATACGATCTGGGGAGTCACTGCAAAGCCAACGTCTAATAGTGCACTTATCTTCATAAAAAATCGCTTACTTTCGTTAACGGTGGTTTTATCAATCGGTTTTATTCTGCTGGTATCGTTAGTCTTGGGCGTCATATTACGAGGCATGCTCCATGGGGCGGCCAACATACTGCCCTACACCAGCCTTTTGGCCACATCCCTTGAGTCGCTTATCTCGTTGGCCATGGTGGTGTTGCTATTTGCGACTATCTTCAAAGTATTGCCGGATGTCGTGCTGCGTTGGCAAGATGTGCTCATTGGTGCTGTCGTGACGGCAGTGTTGTTTACTATCGGGCGCAGCGTGATCGCGATTTATCTAGCGTATACCGCGACAGCATCTACTTACGGGGCTGCGGGTTCCGTGGTGATGATTTTACTGTGGGTTTACTACTCGTCCCTTATTCTTTTGTTTGGAGCAGCCTTTACGCGTTCACTTTTACTGCGTCGAGGGCGTCCATTGGTGCCTCGTAATAGTGCTGTGCTGGTAAGACGAGAGTTGGTTTAATATCTGTTTTGGAAACAGTGAAGGAGCATTTATGTCTACTTGCTGTGTACGTGCTTATGTCACAGGCAAAGTGCAGGGGGTCTGGTTTCGTCGCTCTACCCAGGAGCAGGCGCTTCAGCGAGGCCTTACCGGTTACGCTAAAAATCTTCCTGATGGGCGTGTTGAAGTTGTTATCTGCGGCGAATCAGCGGCGGTGTCTGCGCTAACGGAGTGGTTATGGCAAGGGCCTGAAGGCGCGCGGGTTACCCATGTCACTATGGACGTATTAGAAGACCACCACGCGCCTGATCATTTTGCCACGTATTAAGCAGCTACTGATTAGGCGATGCTTAATCAGTTTTCCTCTTGCCACTGTTTAATGTTGGCAGCAGTGAGCGCCACAATATTTTGGCGAGCCTCTGGCGTAATCCATGCATTGTGAGGGGTTACGATTAAGTTGAGTGCCTCGCCCTCGGCTAAGGCCGTTAACAGGGAGTGTCCCTCTTTCGGCGGTTCTGTAGGCAGGACATCAACGGCTAGCCCCCCAAGGCTACCCTCACGTAGTGCCTCAAGCGCCGCGTCTTCATCAATGATCCCGCCGCGGGCACAGTTAACAAGTAGTAGTGATGGCTTCGCATTTGCCAATCGAGTGCGATTGATCAGATGCTGGGTGGTTTCGTTAAGCGGGCAGTGCAGGCTGATCATGTCAGCAGTTGGTAATAGCTCATCGAGAGATGGTCGTTTGTCGTCTGCTTCGTTTCCAGGCCTAGCAGCAAAGGTTACGTTCATCCCAAACGCTTCAGCTAAACGCGCCACCTCGGTTCCTAGTTCCCCTTGGCCTACCATTACTAAATGCTTACCCGACAGCTGTAGCGTTGGGTGGTCTTGTAAGCAAAAGAAATCGCTGCGCTGCCATTCACCTTGAGCAATGTCGGCTTGATAGCGTGGTAATCGATTCGCCAGCGCCAGCATTAACATCAACGTGTGCTGAGCAACGCTCGCCGTTCCGTAGGCGGTGACGTTTTTGACCACTATGTTCTGGGCTTTAGCTGTGTGAAGGTCAATGTTATTAAGACCTGTTGCCAGCACGCAAATAAGCTTGAGTTTAGGCAGTGCGGCCAGTGTGTCAGCGTTCAGTACCACCTTGTTGACGATCGCTATATCGGCCTCTGCCAATCGCTCGTTAGCCTGCTCAGCTGAGCTTTGCTGATAAACGTCAAGATGGCCGACAGCGTCACGAATCACGGATAGATCGATATCAGAGCCTAGGCTCTCGGCATCCAGCATTACCGCATTGGGCATTTTTCTTTTCTCCATTAGCTGCAGAGAGGCGCTTGGCCTTGCTCGGCAGGGGGCACAAAAGGGTATAATGTGTCGCTCTATCAACCGCAGTCTTGGAATTGATTCCGACAGGCCGCATATTCTTTGCTCGGCAACCGTTAGATTTGCCATTTGTCTGTCAATACTGGGTTCTCGAAACAGGTTGTTTGAAACCGGTTTTCGAAACAGGGTCTGTCCAAAACGCAGTCTATACACATTTAGCCTGTCGGCGTTGAGCTTTTCAGGAGTGATCAACATGCCCATCTATGAGTACGAGTGCAAGGCCTGCGGCCATCGCATGGAAAAATTGCAGAAAATCAGTGCAGATCCGCTGAAAGATTGTCCCGCATGTCAGCGCGAAAGCCTTGAGCGCCTAGTCTCAGCAGCGGGTTGCCGCCTTGCTGGCGGCGGTTGGTATGAAACCGATTTTAAAACCGGAAGTAAGAAAAATCTGGCGGCAGAAGGCCAATCTACTTCCAGCGCTGGTGCAACAAGTGATACCAGTAGTGCATCAACTAAAAAGGGCGCCGCGGCTTAGCCGCGGTTGTCAGGGTCAGAACGGCCCACGACAATCTCATTGCCACGTAACAGAACAGGATTAGACATGCGCAGCCATTATTGCGGCCAGCTTAACGAAACTTTGGTGGAACAAACGGTTACTGTTTGCGGTTGGGTTCATCGCCGCCGTGACCACGGTGGGGTCATCTTCCTGGACATGCGCGATCGTGATGGTATCGCCCAGTTCGTTGTCGATCCTGATACCGCCGAGGCGTTCGCTACTGCTGATCGTGCTCGCAGTGAATACGTTTTACGTATTACCGGTCGGGTTCGGTTGCGCCCTGAAGGAACGCAAAACCCCAACATGCCAACAGGCATGATCGAAGTGTTGGCGAAAGAGGTGGAGGTGCTCAATACCGCCGCTACGCCGCCATTCCAATTAGATGAGCATGGCAAAGTCGGCGAAGAAGTACGCTTAAAGCATCGCTACATCGACCTTCGCCGGCCTGAAATGATTGAGAAGTTACGCCTTCGCTCGCGTATTTCTCATAATGTCCGTGCTTATCTGGAAAACCAAGGTTTCCTGGATATTGAAACGCCGGTACTAACGCGCGCCACCCCAGAGGGCGCGCGTGATTACCTTGTGCCTAGCCGGACTCATGCTGGCAGTTTCTTTGCTCTTCCCCAGTCGCCCCAGCTGTTTAAGCAGCTGTTAATGGTGGCCGGCTTTGACCGCTACTACCAAATCGCAAAATGTTTCCGTGATGAAGATTTGCGCGCTGACCGTCAGCCCGAATTCACGCAAATTGATATCGAAGCCTCTTTTGTTGAAGAAGACGACATCATGGGCATTACTGAAGCCATGATTCGTCAACTCTTCCAGGAAGTAATGAGCGTTGAGCTGCCTGAGTTTCCACGCATGACGTGGCAAGAAGCCATGGATCGCTTTGGTTCTGATAAGCCGGATCTACGCATTCCGTTAGAGTTAACCGATGTTGACGATCTAATGCAGCAGGTTGACTTCAAGGTTTTCTCAGGCCCAGCAAGTGCTGAAGATGGCCGCGTAGCGGCATTGAAAGTTCCCGGTGGTGCCAAACTGTCGCGTAAAGAAATCGACGAATATACTAAATTCGTTGGTATTTACGGTGCAAAAGGCTTGGCGTGGATTAAAGTCAATGAGCGTGCAAAAGGTCTTGAGGGTCTGCAGTCACCGATTGTTAAGTTCATGGAAAATGTCGTTGAAGAGCTGCTTGATCGGGTCGGCGCTGAAGATGGCGACATCATTTTCTTTGGTGCCGATAAAGCACGCATCGTCAATGAAGCCATTGGTGCATTACGTGTCAAGTTAGGTGCTGACCTTGAGCTTTACACCCAAGCGTGGGCGCCGTTATGGGTGGTTGACTTCCCAATGTTTGAAGCGGATGACAACGGTCGCCTTAGCCCGCTACACCATCCGTTCACAGCCCCTTCTTGCTCGCCTGAAGCGCTGAAAGCTGACCCGGCAAGTGCACTTTCACGCGCTTACGATATGGTCCTTAACGGTACCGAGCTAGGCGGTGGTTCCATTCGTATTCATGATCAAACCATGCAGAGCACAGTGTTTGAAATTTTGGGCATTGGCCAAGAAGAAGCGCAAGAAAAATTTGGTTTCTTGCTGGATGCACTCCAGTACGGCGCACCTCCCCATGGTGGCTTGGCGTTTGGCTTGGATCGCTTAGTCATGCTGATGGCCGGCGCTAAGACAATTCGTGAGGTGATTGCCTTCCCGAAAACCCAGAGCGCCGGCTGTTTAATGACTGATGCACCGGGTGAAGTCAGCCCAGATCAGTTGAAAGACTTGAACATCCGCCTGCGCCAAAAAGCAAAAGCAGAGACCGCCAGCGAATAATCGCTCTGCGCTGCCTTGTCGTGCAGTAACGAATGGTTCAACAACCATTAGGTCAGTAACGAGTAGCTCATCACCGACGTTTAGGCGTCGGTGTTTT
>SKHS01000290.1 GCA_007116835.1 Halomonas sp. | reverse complement strand
TCGCCCATGCTGACGCTAAGCGTAGAAATCAAACAACAGCAAGTGATGATCAGCGTTGCCGATAATGGCCCAGGTATCCCAGAGCACCACTTGGGCCAGATTTTCGAGCCTTTCTTCACCACGAAAGCGCCCGGCAGCGGATTAGGGCTAGGACTTTCGATTTCCTCACGTATTATGGAGGATCTGGGCGGCAAGTTGCAGGTCACAAATCAGCCGACTGGCGGTGCACGTTTCACCATTGCACTACCTTGTTCAACAACACCGAACGTACTGCCGCCATCTTCAGCCAAAGGGAATAGTAACCATGCATGAGCCGTCGACACTGCCGGTCATGGTGATCGACGACGAACCGCACCTGCGCATCACCGCCAGCCAAACCTTGGAACTTGCAGGCTACACGCCCTACTGCTTTGCGTCTGCCGAGCAGGCGCTGGAAGCACTACCAGAGCACTTCCCGGGTGTCATTGTTAGTGATATCCGCATGCCAGGCATGGACGGCATGGCACTATTGCACGAGCTACACAGTCGCGATGCCACGCTGCCCATTATTTTAATTACTGGCCATGGTGATATTTCAACCGCAGTGGAAGCGATGCGTGCAGGTGCCTGGGATTTTTTAGAGAAGCCTTTTGCCGGGGATCAGCTGCTAGACGTTGTGCGACGTGGAATAGAGAAGCGCCAGCTGAGCCTGGAAAACTTGCGCTTAAAAGCCGAGCTAGAAGTTCAGCAAGCCGCTCTTGGTCCTCGTTTAGTCGGCCGTACAGCGGTGATTTCTCGCCTTGCGGCCATGATCCAACGTATCAGCCAGGTAGAAGCCGACGTACTGTTATTTGGTGAAACCGGCACCGGCAAAGACCTTGTGGCACGTGCTATTCATGAGCGCAGCGCCCGACGCAACAGCCCCTTTATGGCCATTAACTGCGGCGCTGTGCCGGAAAACACCATTGAGTCTGAACTGTTTGGGCATGAGAAAGGTGCCTTTACCGGCGCGGTAGAGCGGCGTATTGGCAAGTTCGAGCACGCTAATGGCGGCACGGTGTTTCTGGATGAAATCGAGTCAATGCCGTTAGCACTGCAAGTGAAGCTATTGCGCGTCTTGCAAGAGCGCAGCGTTGAGCGCCTCGGGGCAAACGAAACCGTGCCACTTGATATTCGTGTGATTGCGGCCACCAAAGTGGATCTCAAGGTGGCCGCCGAAGAGGGGAGCTTTCGCGAAGATCTTTATTATCGGCTCAACGTAGTGACGCTACCGCTGCCCGCACTGCGCGAACGACGCGAAGACATCCCACTGCTGTTCCAGCACTTCGCCGTGGTTGCTGCTAACCGCAGTGGATTAGAAGCTCCCATGCTGAATAGCCATGCGATTGCCGCCCTGCTGGCTCACGACTGGCCGGGTAATGTCCGCGAGCTGCGCAACCTGGCGGAACGCTATGTGCTACTAGGAGCCGCCTTTGATTATCGCCTGGATGCGTTACTGGAAGGAGCCAGTGCCGACACCCAAGAGCCGACGCTGTCCCGCCAAGTAGAGCTTTTTGAAAAAAGCCTTATCAGCCAATCACTTGCCCGTCACCATGGTCGCGTGACTGACGTGTGTCGTCACCTAGGCATACCCCGCAAAACCTTCTATGACAAACTTAAAAAACATGGCTTAAGCGCCGATGATTATCGCCATAGCAGCGATCCTTGACGAAACAGCTCAATCAACACGCCCCACGGCGGCACCCAAGGCACCAAGGTAAATAGCGCAATCAGCATAAAAACATTGGATAACGGACGTCGGCTGTCACCTAACTTTAGCGCGGTTCCAAAAGAGCGCTTTAGCCGCGCTCCCTCAAGATCCACGCTAAACAGCTCGTCTAGGCTCAAGTGAATGATGAACCCCAGCAACACCGCTGCGCCATGACACCACGCAAGCCAAGCTGGTTGAGCAAGCAAGTGGAAACTAAGCGCGGCGGTTGTCAGTGCGCATAGCAACGCTGCCATGAGCGAATGCCAAATACCTCGATGAACCGTTAGCCGCGAGAATAGCACCGCTGCAAAATAACGAACGCTGAAGTAGATGCCACCACACGCCACCAGCAGCAACCCTGGCGTTAACCATGGCTGTAGCAACAGCACACCCAACACCAGAGAAGGCACTGATAAAAGATTAAAAATCAAACGGATAGAGCGTGATCGGTCGGCATCGATATCGGGCAAAATGCCCCCAAACGCGACTAGCACAATAATTAATAGCGCCTGATTCGCTGGCCACCATTGAGCCTGCCAGCCAATATAAGCCGCTAATACGCCGCCTGCTGCTGCTACCGTAATATGCGTGCGAAAATTCGCCATGGCGCGGCATCCTGGAAAACTGGATAAATTACCAGATTTTTGGCTGCCGCAACATGTCTATACAAGAAAAAAGGGGGTCAGGCCAACTACTTAGCGCTCGTATCAAGAGCCTGGCTGAGCCAGAAACTGATCTTTTAACTTAACGTAGTTACCTGCAGTATAAGGGAAGAAGGCGCGCTCTTTATCTTTCAGCGGGCGAAGCGCTTTAGCCGGATTACCTGCATACACATAGCCACTTTCAAGACGCTTGCCTGGCGTAACCACCGCACCCGCAGCAATGATCACCTCATCTTCAACCACCGCCCCATCCATCACAATTGCACCCATACCCACCAAGATACGGCTGCCTAACGTGCAGCCATGCAAGATCGCCTTGTGGCCAATCGTGACATCCTCGCCAATAGTGAGCGGAAAGCCATCCGGGTTGAAGTCGCTGGCATGGGTAATGTGCAGCACGCTGCCGTCCTGCACACTGGTACGCGCACCAATACGGATACGGTGCATATCGCCTCGGATAACGGTCATTGGCCATACAGAGCAGTCATCGCCTAGCTCTACATCACCAATCACTACGCTGGCGGGATCAATATACACTCGCGCACCTAAGCGGGGCAAAACACCTTGAAACGCTCGTTGAGCACTGTTCATTGCACTCTCCTGCTTAACGTTATTGAAATGAGATGTAAGCGCACTATAGCAACCCGCCCAGCAACACAATAAGCGTTAGCGGAATCGACACCCAGCGAACCGTGGTGCGCCACAACATAAACCCCTTATCTCCCACACCCAGCGCATGTACCGCTTTCGCTTGGGGCATGACCCAGGTAGCAAAGATAGCGATTAACAACCCGCCCATTGGAAGAAAAATGTCCGGTGGAATACTGCTCACTAGCTCGAATACGTTGCGCCCCATCATTGGCCTGAACTCAGCCAGCGTAGAAAACGAAAGCGCCGATAACAAACCGAGCAGCCACACGCTCAACGCCACCACAGCGGTTGACACACCACGCCGCCAACCCAGCCCCTGCAACGTTGCCACCATGGGCTCTGCAAGATTGATGGCCGAGGTCCAGGTCGCCAGCAAGAGCAGCAGAAAGAAGATGCTTAACCAGAAGGCACCCCAGGGCAGTTCAGAAAACGCAATCGGCAGAGTCACAAACATCAAGCCTGGGCCGTCGGCAGGATCCATCCCTTGGGCAAAGACCACCGAAAAAATTGCAATACCCGCTAACAAGGCCACACTGATGTCCAGCACCGCCACCGCAAACGCTGCTTTTGGCAGGCTTTGGTCATCAGGCATATAAGCCCCATAGGCCATCAGCGCACAAGCCCCCACCGCCAGAGTGAAAAACGCATGTCCCATAGCATGCAACACCACCGAGGTCGTTACGTCCTCAAACGACGGTAAAAACAGCCAAGACAGCGCTGTGCCAAATCCGTCAGTGGTCGTGGCGTAAATCGCCAGAAGCAGCAATAAACCGTACAACAATGGCATTAATAGGTTGTTCAACCGCTCCAGGCCTTTGGCAACGCCTGCTGCTACGACGCTCATGGTCATAAACAGAAATAGTGAATGATTGAAAATTAACAAGCCAGGATTGGCCAAAAACGCCTCAAACCCAGCGCCTATCTCGGCGGCACTTGCGCCGTTAAAGTTACCGTTCACTGACGCCACTAAAAACTCAATCGACCAACCCGACACCACTGAATAAAACGACAAAATGCAAAAAACCGTGAGTGCGCCAAATAGTCCCAACAAACGCCAATGGCGAGAAGCCCCTGCTTCAGCGGCAAGCGCCCCCAGGGCCTGCATAGGGCCCCGCCGCCCGGCGCGTCCAACTAAAATTTCCGCCATCATTACTGGAATGCCTAGCAACAGGACAAACGCAATGTAAATAAGAAGGAACGCTGCCCCGCCGTTTTCACCGGCCACGTAAGGAAAGCGCCAAATATTACCCAGCCCGACCGCAGCCCCCGTTACCGCTAAGATAAAGGCTCGTTTCGACCCCCAGCGCTCCAGCGTTTCACTCATCACTTGCTCCTGCCATCGATGGCACTAATTGGCGACACTAAAAGGCGGCAAGACTAGCAGGCGCTTACGCTCACGCCAAACCCTGGCGTTACCAGCCGGTATAAAAACCAAACATTGAAACACAGCCCCACCGCCCGCACTGTGTCATTATTGTTGCGCTTTGCGCGCCCTTTAACGTATTTAAAACAGTACGTGCTTTAAAATTGATGCCTACGAGGTGCCTATGTCCCGCAATCCGTTGCTAGAGCCCCATGAGCTTCCCCCTTTCGCCGACATTCGCGCCGAACACGTCGTGCCCGCAGTAGAAACGCTGCTTAATGAAAGCCGGGAAGCCATTGACCACCTTGCTCAGCAGGCTGCTGCTACGCCGCCAACTTGGCATAGCTTTGCTGCGCCGTTAGAAACAGTGAATGACCGGCTTTCTCAGGCGTGGTCTCCTATCTCACATCTCAACGGCACGATGAACTCTCCCGAGTTTCGAGAAGCCTACCAAGCCTGCTTGGAGCCGCTTTCAGCGTTTAGTACGTGGATGGGCCAGCACGAAGGGCTCTTTAAAGGTTGGCAATCACTTAAACAGAGTGATGCTTGGTCACAGCTAACCATGGCGCAGCAGCGCACAGTGGAAAATACGCTACGCGACTTCCGCTTGGCTGGTGTTGACCTGCCAGCTGATCAAAAAGCCCGTTATGGCGAGATTCAGGCGCGCCTCTCCACCTTGACTAACCAGTTTTCGAACAACGTCCTCGATGCCACCCAAGCATGGCATAAAGATATTCACCACCTTGAAGAGCTAGCCGGCGTACCGGAAAGCGCCCTGGGTACGCTAAAAGCGGCCGCTGATGCCAAGGGTCTCGACGGGTACCGCATCACCCTCGACTTCCCCAGTTTTTTCCCCATTATCAGTTACGCCGACAACCGTGAATTGCGCCGTGAGGTGTACACCGCGTTTATTACTCGCGCTTCCGATCAAGGCCCTGATGCTGGCAGCTTCGACAACGCCCCTCTGATGGAAGACATCTTGGCGCTTCGCCAAGAGCTTGCTCGTCTGCTCGGCTTTAATACCTATGCCGATTACTCGATGGCCACCAAAATGGCCGACTCCCCCGAGCAAGTGCTGGATTTTTTGAATGACTTAGCGCGTCGCGCTGTTCCTCAAGCGAAGGAAGAGTTCGCCGAGCTAAACGACTTTGCCCGTGATGAGCTGGGGATTGAGTCACTAGCACCCTGGGACGTTACCTACGCCAGCGAAAAACTGCGCGAAGCGCGCCATGCGATTTCGCAAGAGCAGCTACGCCCTTACTTTCCCGCGCCACGGGTAGTCGATGGGTTATTCCAGGTGGTAGAGCGTCTGTTTGGCGTACGCGTGGAAGCAGACCCTGATGTACCTCGCTACCATGACGACATTCAGTTCTTCCGAATTACTGAGCAGGGTAAGCCGATCGCCGGTTTTTATTTAGACCTATACGCCCGCGAAAGCAAACGCGGTGGCGCGTGGATGGCCGACTGCCGTGTGCGCCGCCAAACGGAAAACGGCCTGCAACTACCGGTCGCGTTTCTGACCTGTAACTTTACCGCTCCGGTTGGCGGCAAGCCCGCCCTGCTTACCCATGATGAAGTTACCACACTGTTCCATGAGTTCGGTCACGGCTTGCATCACATGCTGACGAAGCAGGATATCGCTGATATTTCCGGTATTAACGGCGTGGCTTGGGATGCCGTTGAACTACCCAGTCAATTCATGGAGAACTACTGCTGGGAGCGTGAAGGCCTCGACCTACTCGCCCAGCATGTAGAGACAGGCGAATCTCTGCCTGCTGAACTATTGGAGCGCCTACAGGCCGCCAAAAACTTCCAGTCAGCAATGGGCATGGTGCGTCAAATCGAGTTTTCACTGTTTGATTTACGCCTACATCACGAGCATGAGGCGCCCAGCGCCAGCGACGTGCAGGCGCTGCTGAATGAGGTGCGCAGCCATACGTCTGTGGTGCCTATCGTCGGTTTTAACCGCTTCCAGAATAGCTTTGGCCATATTTTTTCGGGTGGCTATGCGGCAGGCTACTATAGCTACAAGTGGGCGGAAGTGCTCTCTGCCGACGCCTGGAGTGCGTTCGAAGAAGCAGGAATTTTTGACCCCACCACTGGGCTGCGTTTCCGCCAGGAAATTCTGGAGCAAGGGGGAGTACGCGAGGCCGCCGAGCTGTTCCGCGCCTTCCGAGGTCGCGAACCAAGCGTAGAGCCACTACTACGCCACAGCGGTATCCGCGCAGCCTGACGCTTATTTTCACCATCACTAGGTGCGGTATCTTTATCGCTGCCGCACCTTTGGAGTCTCTCATGTCGAGTGTGAAACGCTTTATTGCTGGAGTAACCTGCCCACGCTGCGCGGCCATGGATCGAATTCGCGCCTGGGAGCAAAACAGCATTCGCTACCGAGAATGCGTTAACTGCGACTTTTTCGAGCAGCTGCCGATTGAAGATGAGACGGCATCAGAGCTGACGACTCGCGTCAACCAAGTACGCGAAGAGCAAAAAACGCAGGATGTGCAGCCAGTACGCATTCTCGACCCCGGCAAACCTAACCGTTGACCTTCTTCCCCAGCGTCGTTTTTTAATTTACGCCGCTGGGCACTCCTCACTCCTCACTCCTCACTCCTCACTCCTCACTCCTCACTCCTCACTCCTCACTCCTCACTCCTCACTTAATATAAGTGTGCGAAAAACCGCACACCTTGCAGAGCATTACGTGCGAAAACCCAGACACTCGCTACCGTTATCGTTTCCACCAAAGTAGAATAAGATAAATTTAAACTACTGATTTTAGTAATAATCAG
>SKHS01000059.1 GCA_007116835.1 Halomonas sp. | reverse complement strand
TTCCCACCGCGGAATGATTTGCCACCATGGCATGATAGGCTGACGAACAGACGTTACGTTTGTTGTTAACCGTTAGAGCAGTAGAAAATGGCGGTGATGTCTTATTCTAATAAGGCATTACCGCCATTTGCGTTACTACCTTCCAAACTACCTTGCTACCTTTCAGCAAGGTGACTGTGGGCGTTGGTGCCAAGCGAGCCACCCAGTCCAGCCGCCATACAGAATACATAATCCAACCAGTACGCTAATTTCGCGCCCAATGCTGAGAAGCGGGGCACCCATTTGGTTAATAGCTAAAAAACCCTGTATGCCTGGTTTTACCGGAATCAGCAGGGTCAGAGTATCTAGCCAGCTAGGTAAGCTTTCGGCAGGCCAAGCAAACCCGGCGGTAAACACAATCGGTAGTGATGAAAGGAGTACCAGCACTGTGGGGAGTTCAGGGCGTGGCAAAAGATAGCCGAGCCAAATAGCGAACAGCGTAGCGGTCATTAAGAACAGCACGCTGAAGGCAAGTAACTCGCCCGGAGCGGCGACATGAGGCACGCCATAGAACTGGAAGAAAAAGCCGAAGTAGAGCATGGCAAAGAGCAGATAGATAAGCACAAAGGTCAACAGCCGAAGCGGTAGCGCTAATGTAAGCGGCGGCGCGGGCTGACCCAAGCGGCGGCGAGCACGATCCTTAACGGTCACGCTGCCTGCGGCTATTAGCAGCGTTTGGTGCAGAATCAATACAAAGACAGCAGGAACAATGTAGTTAATGTAGCCTGATGTGGGATTAAAGGCGGGCTTTGTGGTTATCCGCATGGGCATGACTTGGCCAGGTATCTGGGTTGGATTATCACCTTTCATTAGGCTGCCAACAATTTGGGTTTGGACGCCCAGCGTGGTGGCGGCTGTCAGCAGTCCCTCAACAACGTTACCGTAGATAAGAAAGTAACTGGCATCGCCAGCAAAAGAGAGGCTTGTTGGGTGTCCTAGAAAAACGTCGCGTTCGAAGCCTGAAGGAATTACCAAGAGCCCATGCACGTCGCCGCTAGCCAGTAGTGCTTCAGCCTCTGCCATGCTGGCAGGCTGGGCGGCTACTCTGACTTGAGGTGTGGCATCGGCCATGCGTATCAGTTGTCGCGCTAGGTGGGTACGGTCTTGGTCCACTACCGCCACTGCTTGCTGTCCGGGTACGCTTTTATGATAGGGAAGCGGGTAAAGAACGGCATAGAACAGGAGGCCGCCGACAATGACAAGCAGTACGGCACGGTCAGCAAAGATATTGGCAAGCTCAACCTGCCATGCCTGCCAGAGTCGCCGCCAAGCACTCATGAGGACACCTGCTCAGCAGGATTAATCAGGAGTTGTTTGGGCAGTGCATGAATGGCGAGCGGCAGCGGCAGTATAAACAGTGACAGGATCAACAGCGGTGGCAGCAGTGTCGCCAACGGGGCAGCGTGGTCAGCGACCGCCACCTGGAGTTCAATATAATGGGTTGAAGGCATCAGGTTGCCCCAAACACGCGCCAGCATATTCATGTCGCCTCGGGGAAAGGTAATCCCCATAAACGCAAAGGCCGGCGCAAGATAAGCAGCGCACAGGCTTAGGGCGCGCACTTTGTTAGCAACAGCGGCAAGAATTAGCGTCGCCATACTCTGAACGGCAAGTACCATCAGCGCCATACCGGCGATTAACCACGCCACGCTGCCCTCTGGTGACCAGCCAAGAAAATAGTAAAACATGCCAAGCATCAGCATACCCTGCAGCCAAAGCAGCAACGAAATCGGGGTTAGCAATTGCCAGAGCGCATTACTTCTGGCGAAGAAAGTGGTTGGTAAGGGGGCTTTTTCGAGCCGCCAGCAAAGCGTCAGCAGCGTTGCAACAACAATCACAATTTGCCAAAGGGCAGGGCTGATCGTAGTCACCAAAAAACGGGCATAGCTCATTCCAGAATTATACAAAGAGGTGATTTGCGGACGCACAGGTGCCGCCGCTGCAACGGCTTCAGGTAGCGCATAGCCCTGACCAAGTCGCAAAGCAACACCCGCCTCGGCAGCAAATGTCATGCTTGATTGAGAGAGAGCCGAGGAAATGAACTTGCCTGCCAGCAGGTATTGGCTGTTGTAGAACGCGACGGCCTCAGGGCTGAGAGACATCCGCAGATCGCGTCCAAAATCTCGTGGAATGATCAATAGCGCCAAAATTTCTCCGCGTTGTAGCGCCTCTGATCCTTCGCTTGCTGAAGGGTAAGGGTGAAGCATGTCCAGTGCAGGGCTGGCGTCTAAGAAACGCTGTAGTGAACGGGATTCAGAGGTGTGGTCTAAATCCACAACGCCGACGGGGAGCGACTGGGGTGTGCCCACTTCAAACACGGCAATAAACAGTAGTGTCATTAGCGGGGGCAGCCAACCGACCAGCGCGAGAAGCCAAGGCTGGCTGCGCAATGCCTGCCAGCCATTTAGCTTAGTTAGCGCCATGTTGGCTACCTGCCTGGGCATCCTCTGAAGGTAAATCAAGCAACACGCTCATGCCTGCCCTGAGGCCGGGTACCGCCTCAACAGGGTGCATTTCCACTTCAAATGTGCGCATGTCAAAACCGCGCCCAGGTACGGTGGCGCGCCAGGTGGCAAAATCACCTAGCGCCGCAATATGGCTCACTTTAAAGCGTGCCTGACGGCCAAGAGAGGGGATGTCGAGGTCGAACTCTGCACCTGGCGAAAAGTGCCGTAGTAGATCTTCACGAACATTAAACAAAGCCCACGCTTCGTCTAGGTCAGTGATCATCACCACTGGGAAACCTTGGGGGACGAGCTCGCCAGGGTTTAGCAATACATTGCTGACAATACCTTTGTGATGAGCGAATGCGATTGAATCTTCAAGCAGTTCATTGATTTCATCACGTAGGCTAGCCGTTATCTCTTCACCAGCACGAGTGGCGGTACGTGCTTCTTCACGAGGGCCCGCCTCAGCTAAACGGAGCACTTCACCTGCCGTCACGCGTGTTTGTTCGGCGATGCGTAGTAGGGTGAACGCTTCGTCTAGGCGTTGGCGCGCGATAACGCCCTGTTCGGCTAACACGCGTGTGCGTTCATACGTTGTTCTTGCCATCGTTTCAGCCGCCTGGGCTTTTTGAAACTCGCTGCGCGCGGCGGCAATTTTCTCTTCCCGGGTACCGCCTTCCACTGCTTGGGCCAGCGAACGACTGATCGTATCGAGTGCATCGACCTGAGTTAGCTTAGCTTCAAGCTCGGGGCTATCGATACGAAACATGACGTCACCTACAGTGACACTGTCGCCGCGTCGAACCTCAACCTCAGCAAGGCGCCCTGGCACTTTTGAGGAAACCATGTACTGGCGCGCTTCTATTTGGCCTTGTAAACGCGGCGTAGGCGCGCTGTAGGTGCGCCAAAAAACAATCGATACCGCAATGGCGACAACCGCTAATACCGCCAGGATGAGTAGTCTGCGTTTGGTCACGGAATGGGATCCCCTTCGCTAAGGTAAGCAAACAGTGCTTCTTGCTGGCCAGTGATGCTGAGTAGCTGAGCGAACGACATCAAGAATTTGAAAGCAGCAGCATCACGGCGGGTGCGGGTCGTCGATAGAAAGGTTTGAGCATCAATTACATCAAGCGCACGTCCAATCCCTGCAGCGAAAGCCAGCTCTTGTAAGCGAAGGCTCTCTTCTGCCAGTGCCACCGTGCTGGCGAGGTCGCGGTGCTCCTCAAGCGCTTGGTTTGCTTCGCGGTACTGTTGATCAAGCAGCAGCTCAAGTTTGCGGGCGGCTGCCTGTTGGCGATGCCTTAATTCTAAGACCGTGCTTACCGCCGCCTGTACCTTACCACCACGTCCACGGCGATCGACAAGCGGCACACTAACGCCCACCCCTACGAACCAGTCTGGGGTGAGATCACTGGCGAAAGAGTCATCTTCATAAAAATTATAGCTGCCGTACATATACACATTAGGGTGGTACAGTCCGCGACTTGCATCGACAATGCTTTCAGCCTTTGCTTTTTGATTAGCTAGGAGCCTTAACACTGGGTGGTTGGCTAGCCCTGGTTGAAAGTGCTCAATCGGCGGCAGCGCGGCGAGGGTAAACAGGGGTGAGCTAGGCGTTGGGCCTTCTGCTGGTGTCACGCTAGCGCTTTGTGCATGGTGAGGGTAGTGAACCAACGAGGCGAGCGCTTGGCGAGCACTATTACGCTGTTCGCGTATGGCACGTGTGGTGATACGTGAGCGGTCGTAAGCGGCTTCAGCGGCCAACCGTTCTACACGGGCAATCTGATATTGATCCTCAAGGGCGCGGGCAGAGCGGTAGTGATGGGCGAGGGTGTCTTCAGCCTGTTGCTGAGTATTCAGCGCTCGATCGGACATTACCAACCCGTAATACGCTGATACTAAATCAATAAAACGAACGCGATAAACCTCTTCAAGCAGCAGCGAGGCCTCTCTCTCTTCCAATGTTAGCAGTTCGCGTGCCGTGCTGATTTTTCCGCCGGTATAGAGCGGCCAAAACATCGCGAGCGAGCTTCGGGCGACGTTGCGATTGGTAACGGGGGTGGTGAACGCCTCAGGTCCACCAATAAGGTCGACCAATAGCTGCCCTGGCAGCGTATTAGCAGCGCTACTTAGGGGATTGAGAGCAAGGGCATCCACTTCTATAGGACTGTCGAGTCGAGTGTAAGAACCGATCAGGTCTATTTGAGGGAGCAGTAGGTTGTCGCGGGTGGAAAGTAGTGCCGCAGCGCGCTGCTGTGCTGCCTGACCTGCCGCAACGTCATCATCTTGACTGCGTAGTTGCTGCCATGCGCTCTCTAGTGATAGCAGTTGAGCCTGGGCATGCAGGCTGAATGAAGTTGCGGCCACCACCAACAGCGATGCCCATAAAATCATGCTTGACCTTTTCACGGCTCACCACCTCATTGTTATTTACTCTTATGATTTATCATCACTATTAAAAAATACCCAAGCGAAATGTGAAAAGCTATAAAAAATGATGTATCTGTAGCGCATCAGTAGTTTATTAAACATCGTTTTAATAGAGTAAGTTAACTTCTTTACTAATGTTAGCGCGCTAATTTTTATGCCTGTTGCCGTAACGTATGGCTGTAAGGTGTTGCTGTCACGTGTAGTTGTAGGAGGTTGCTGTAAAAAAATGGATGGGTAATTGCACATGGAGTGATTTGATATATATTGACTAATAACAAACTGTGTCAAGTTAATTTGGCATTAATCGAGTTGTTTGTACTTCTTATTACTGCTAACCGAGACGCTCATCATGCCGCCAACCGCTCGTTTCTTACCGTTGCCACCCTTGATAGAAACGCACTCTCACCACCGCCATGGCGCGTGCTGCTGTGGTTCGCCGCTGCTGCAGCGTTTCCATGAGCGCATTATGGCAGACATCACCCGTCGACAAATGATCGGTGGAACCGCCGCGGTGATGGCTCTGTTTTCAGGGCTGCATGTGCCTTTTGCTGTTGGGCAGCAAACAAAGGCTAACGAAGGCCCTATGTTATTAACTAATTTAAGGCTTTTTGACGGCCATAGTGGGGGGCTGCGTGATGGGGTATCAGTACGGATAGAGAACGGGCGTATCGACGCTATTATCGAGGGTGGCGGTGACGCTCAGGGGGAGGGCGTTATCGACTGTGGTGGCCGTGTTTTAATGCCTGGGTTAATTGATGCGCACTGGCACACAACGCTGGCCGCTATTTCTCAAATGGAGGCGATGACTGCTGATATCGGCTATGTGCATTTGGTAGCAGCGAGAGAGGCAGAACGAACCCTGATGCGAGGTGTTACCTCGGTGAGGGATGTAGGGGGGCCGTCCTTTGCCCTTAAGCGTGCCATTGATGAGGGCATTGTGAATGGACCGCGCATCTTTCCTGCTGGGGCGATGATTTCTCAAACGTCGGGCCATGGTGATTTTAGGATGCGCCATGATGTGCCCCGCGGTAGTACCACGCCACTAAGTGAGGCGGAGCGGCAGGGTGTGTCCGTCATTGCTGATGGTGAAGCGGAGGTTCTACGGCGAACGCGTGAACAGCTGATGCTGGGTGCCTCTCAGATTAAACTGATGGCGGGGGGCGGTGTGGCGTCGCTCTATGACCCATTAGACAGTACTCAGTTTACAGAACGAGAGCTGCGTTCTGCGGTTGAAGCAGCAAACGACTGGGGTACCTACGTGATGGTGCATGTTTATACGCCCCGGGGCATTCAGCGCGCCCTGCGTGCAGGTGTTAAGTCGATTGAGCATGGCCAGTTAGCCGATGAAGAGGCGGTAAGAATGATGGCAGGAGAAGGGGCGTGGTGGAGTCTTCAGCCTTTCCTGCAAGATGAAGATGCCAACGTTTATCCCGATGCAGCACGGCGTGAGTCTCAGCGCCAGGTAGCGGAAGGAACCGTTCGCGCTTATGAAATGGCGCAGCGTTTTAATGTGAAAACTGCCTGGGGAACCGATATTCTTTTTAGCCCTAAAAATACCCCAAATCAGCTACGTCAGTTAGCGAAGTTAACGCGCTTTTATGATCCGCTAACGGTGTTAGCGATGGCGACGGGGCAAAACGGTGAGCTATTAGCACTTTCGGGACCACGCAACCCTTATTCAGGCGTTATTGGACGTATCGAGCCAGGAGCACTGGCCGACCTGTTAGTGGTTGACGGTGATCCAAGCCGTAATCTTGATTTTCTGATAGATCCCGAACGAAATTTACGCATGATTATGAAAGGTGGTCGGGTTTATAAAGATAATTTATAAAATTAAGGGTTAGTGGCGTTAAAAAGTTTAAGTTAGTAACTATTTTTAACACATAGCTTTTAACACATAGCTTTTAACACATGAGTTTTAACACATAGCTGATCGACGCTAGTGTGCATCACTGTTTTGTTCATGCGCTTCCAAGGAGTGGAAGCGTACAAAAACTTTGCCTTTGGAGAGGCGTTTTTGACAGGTGCAGAGAAATGCAAACTAGCGTTGAACAGCAGGCTCGTGCTTCATCCCTTAATATTGACCAACTCTTCACGCTGAGCGGTTTACGCTCTGATCATTGGCGTGAACTGCTGGCGATCGCACGCAAGTGGTCAGCAGGGAAAGCGAGAGTCGATCAAGTGGTATCCGAGTTCAATCGGTTGCGCGCTATTGAAACACTCCACGCTTATCCTGGTGCACATTTAATGGAAGCGCTGGCGGCCCACCTTGATGCGAATCGAAAAGATGCGTTTATTGCGCTT
>SKHS01000248.1 GCA_007116835.1 Halomonas sp. | reverse complement strand
GTAGCACTGTCCACCACCTTAATCCAGTGGTCACCGTTTCTGAGAACGGCGTCTCCGAAAATCTGCTCGCAGAACTCAGCCGCGCGCTCAACGATCACGAGCTCATCAAGGTGAAGCTCGCTATTCCTGAGCGTGACGACCGCGTCGCTATGCTCAATGAGCTAATCGCCGACAGTAACGCCGAGCTGGTGCAAACCATTGGTAAAATGGCACTACTCTATCGCCGCAATCCAAAGGTCAACCCCAAGCTTTCCAATATCACACGCTTTGAGAACCACCACGGGCGCTATTAATAACCTCCTGATGGCAGGTTAACGCACATGTAACATATTGTAACATGCAAAGAGGCCCGCGATGTCACCATCGCGGGCCTTTTATTGTACCGACATAAGGTGACGGGGCGCGAACGCCATAAAACGCCCCCACCCCTGCTTCACTACGATAAATCAGAGATGCTCAACACTCTCAATCTCATACTCAACGTCGCCACCGGGGGTTTTCACCACCACGATATCGCCCTCTTCTTTTCCAATCAGCGCTCGAGCGATCGGCGAGGTCACTGAAATGCGTCCCTCTTTGATATTCGCTTCGTCTTCGCCAACAATGCGATAGGTAACGCTGGCGTCGCTATCCAGATTGAGCAGTGACACAGTAACCCCAAAGATCACCTTGCCGGTTTTCGGCAGCTTTGTAACGTCAATTACCTGGGCACCTGACAGCTTGCTCTCAATTTCCTGAATACGGCCTTCAATAAACCCCTGCTGTTCACGGGCTGCATGATACTCGGCGTTTTCCTTAAGGTCGCCATGCTCACGCGCCTCTGCGATAGCCGCAATTACCTGAGGGCGCGCTTCACCCTTCAAATGGGTAAGCTCATCGCGCAGGCTTTTCTCTCCCGCTACCGTCATCGGGACCTTGTTCATTGACTTGCTCCTGCATGCAGATCCTGAAGGCGCCGCACCGTAATCTCCCTACCGTACTCAAGCGCCATGCAAACAGCATTAGCGCCCGCCAAGGTGGTCGCATAGGGCACCTTGCGCGCGAGAGCAGTACGGCGAATAATCGAAGAGTCGTTAATTGCCTGACGACCTTCGGTAGTGTTCACAATGTAGGCGATTTCGTCGTTCTTCAGCAGATCGACGATATGGGGACGACCTTCGTAGACTTTGTTGACGTGCTCCACGTCCAGTCCAGCAGCTTCAAGTGCCGCTGCTGTTCCGCGCGTTGCACATAATGTGAAGCCCAATGTTAGCAGAGAACGTGCCACTTCGATAATCCCCTGCTTATCCGGCTCACGCACCGACAGAAATGCTTTGCGGTCACCGCTTAGCGCAGGAATAGCCTCTCCAGCGCCCAGCTGCGCCTTAAAAAAGGCTTCTGCGAAGGTGTCGCCCGAGCCCATCACTTCGCCGGTGGATTTCATCTCGGGGGATAAAATCGGATCCACACCCTGGAATTTATTAAACGGGAAGACCGCTTCTTTGACGCTGTAGAAATGCGGAATAATTTCGCGCTCAAAGCCCTGCTCGGCGAGTGTTTTACCGGCCATGCAGCGCGCAGCAATTTGCGCAAGCGACGTGCCAATGCACTTAGACACAAACGGCACGGTACGCGAAGCGCGGGGATTGACCTCAATGACATAAATCTCGCCATCCTGCCACGCCAACTGCACGTTCATCAGGCCTTTCACGCCCAGCTCAACGGCCATTTTCTTGACCTGCTCGCGCATTTCATCCTGCACATCAGCAGGCAACGAGTAAGGCGGCAGCGCACAGGCGGAGTCACCAGAGTGAACACCCGCTTGCTCAACGTGCTGCATAATGCCGCCAATCACCACCTGCTGACCGTCAGATACCGCATCGATATCAATCTCAATCGCGGCACTCAAGAAGTGGTCAAGCAAGACGGGGGAGTCGTTAGACACCTTCACCGCATTGGTCATGTAGTTCTCAAGCTCAGAGGCATCATAAACGATTTCCATCGCCCGACCACCCAGCACGTAGCTAGGACGCACCACCAGCGGGTAGCCAATGACCTCGGCCTTGGAAAACGCCTCTTCAAAGCTACGGGCAGTAGCATTAGGCGGCTGTTTCAAACCTAGCTTGTCGATCATCACCTGGAAGCGCTCGCGATCTTCAGCGCGGTCAATGGCATCCGGCGTGGTACCGATGATCGGTACGCCTGCTGCCTCTAGCTCACGGGCAAGCTTCAGCGGCGTTTGACCGCCGAACTGCACAATCACACCTACCGGCTTCTCTTTGTCGGCAATTTCCAACACATCTTCCAGTGTTACCGGCTCAAAGTAGAGACGATCAGAGGTGTCGTAGTCGGTAGAAACGGTTTCCGGGTTGCAATTGACCATGATGGTTTCATAGCCATCATCGCGCATGGCGAAAGCGGCATGCACACAGCAGTAATCAAACTCGATGCCTTGACCGATACGGTTCGGACCACCACCCAGGACCATAATTTTCTGGCGATCCGACACATCCGCTTCGCACTCCTCTTCATAAGTGGAGTACATATAAGCAGTGTCTGAGGCAAACTCCGCCGCACAGGTGTCGACACGCTTATACACCGGACGAATGCCTGCTGCCTGACGCGTTTTACGGAACTCTTTTTCCGATACGCCCAACAGCTTGGCCAAGCGCGCATCGCCGAAACCCTTGCGCTTAAGCTGATAAAGCTCACGGGCAGAGAAGTCAGCCAGGGCGCGCTTGGCAACAGCGCCTTCTGTCAGCACTAGGTCTTCCAACTGCACTAAGAACCATGGGTCGATATTGGTCAGCGCAAACACCTCATCGACACTCATACCTGCGCGCATGGCGTCAGCGATGTAGAAAATACGCTCAGCACCGGCGGCCTGTAGCTCACCCTGAATGATCGCCATGTTATCCGGCGTAAAATCAGTGATGATCGGATCAAGGCCGTCGTTACCGGTTTCCAGGCCGCGCAGCGCTTTGTGCAGTGACTCTTGGAAGGTACGACCAATCGCCATCACTTCACCCACCGACTTCATCTGGGTGGTCAGACGGTCGTTTGCCTGGGGGAATTTCTCGAAGGTAAAGCGCGGAATCTTAGTGACGACATAATCGATGGATGGCTCAAACGACGCGGGCGTGCGGCCACCGGTAATATCGTTTTGCAGTTCATCTAAGGTGTAACCCACCGCCAGTTTCGCGGCGATTTTGGCAATCGGGAAGCCCGTGGCCTTAGAGGCCAACGCCGACGAGCGCGATACCCGCGGGTTCATCTCAATGACCACCAGGCGGCCGGTTTTCGGATCCATACCAAACTGCACGTTGGAGCCACCGGTTTCCACACCAATCTCGCGCAGTACCGCGAGGCTGGCGTCACGCATGATCTGGTACTCTTTATCGGTCAGCGTTTGCGCGGGGGCAACGGTAATCGAGTCACCGGTGTGAACGCCCATCGGGTCGAAGTTTTCAATCGCACAGACAATGATGCAGTTGTCATTCTTATCCCGCACCACTTCCATTTCATACTCTTTCCATCCCAGCAGCGACTCATCAATAAGCAGCTCGTGGTTGTTGGAAAGCTCGAAACCACGGGTACAGATCTCTTCGAACTCTTCTTTGTTATACGCCACGCCGCCGCCGGAGCCGCCCATGGTGTAAGAAGGACGAATAATGGTCGGGAAGCCGAGTTCCGCCTGAATTTCCCAGGCCTCGCTCATCGTGTGCGCCACTTTCGCTTTCGGGCACTCCAAGCCAATACGCTTCATGGCCTGATCGAATAGATCGCGATCTTCAGCCATGTTAATTGCATCGGCGTTGGCACCGATCATCTCGACGCTGTACTTTTCCAGTACGCCATGCTTTTCCAGGTCAAGCGCACAGTTGAGCGCTGTCTGGCCACCCATGGTGGGTAGAATCGCGTCCGGGCGCTCGGCCTCAATGATCTTTTCCACCGCTTGCCAGGTAATTGGCTCGATGTAGGTTGCGTCGGCCATGGCCGGATCGGTCATGATGGTGGCTGGGTTGGAGTTAACCAAAATAACTCGGAATCCCTCTTCACGCAGCGCTTTACACGCCTGGGCGCCGGAGTAGTCAAATTCGCAGGCCTGGCCGATGACAATCGGGCCAGCGCCAATGATAAGAATGCTGTTGATATCGGTACGCTTAGGCATAACGGTTCCCGCAAAATAGGTGACGATGAGCGACAAAAAACGGCGTTACATGGCTGCTATCAAAGGCAGCGTTAGCGACGCGCCTGCATCATGGCAATAAACCGATCAAACAGCGGCGCCACATCGCGCGGACCAGGGCTGGCTTCCGGGTGACCCTGAAAGCTAAACGCCGGGCGGTCAGTGCGCTCAATCCCTTGCAGCGTGCCATCAAACAGCGAACGATGCGTGGCACGCACGTTGGCTGGCAGGGTCGCTTCATCGGCGGCAAAGCCGTGGTTTTGGCTGGTGATCATGACCGTACCGGTGTCTAAATCTTGCACCGGATGGTTGGCACCGTGGTGACCAAGCTCCATCTTGACGGTTTTGGCACCTGAGGCCAGCGCCAGCAACTGGTGACCAAGGCAGATACCAAAGACCGGGGTGTTGGTTTCCAATACTTCCTGAATCGCTTTGATAGCGTAGTCACAAGGCTCGGGGTCACCCGGGCCGTTAGCCAGAAAGACACCATCCGGATTCATTGCCAGCACGTCAGCAGCAGGCGTTTGTGCTGGCACAACCGTCAACCGGCAGCCGCGCGCGGCCAGCATGCGTAGGATGTTAAATTTCACGCCGTAATCAAACGCCACCACGTGATAAGGGCGCTCGCCTTGCGTTGTATCTGCGTAACCCTCGCCCAGAGTCCACTCGCCTTGTGTCCATTCGTAAGCCTCTTTGCACGAGACTTCTTTGGCCAAATCCATGCCCTTCAACCCAGGAAATGCCTTCGCTGCCGCCAGCGCCCGCTCTACCGCATCATCGCCCTCTGCTTCTGCACCCGCCAGAATCGCGCCGTTTTGCGCGCCTTTATCACGCAGAATGCGCGTTAAACGGCGCGTATCGATATCCGCAATGCCCAGCACATTTTGGCTTTTCAGATAATCCGAAAGCGTTTGTTCAGAGCGGAAACTGCTGGCCAACAAAGGAAGATCACGAATTACCAAGCCCGCCGCCGCAATCGATGCGGACTCCACATCTTCAGAATTAATGCCGGTATTGCCGATATGGGGATAGGTCAGCGTGACAATTTGGCGGGTGTAAGAAGGGTCAGTGAGGATTTCCTGGTAGCCGGTCATGGCTGTATTGAACACCACCTCACCGCTTGTGGCTCCTTCCGCGCCAATGGCAATTCCATGAAACACACTGCCATCTTCCAGGGCCAATATCGCGGGTTTGCTCAATGCGGGGTTATTCAAGACAAGTTCTCCCATGCTGGTGGGAGCCTGTGGGCGCAGGCTCGGCGATCCGGTTTGTCGGCGTTTGCGTGCAAACGTCGGGTCGTAAAAAAGCGGGACGAAGCCGATAGTAAAAAATCGGTTTCATCCCGCTTGTTGTTCTCTTCCATGGCGAGTGGCCATGGCGCAGCGTTTAGCTGACTATTTTCTCTAACCTAAGGCCAGTGCAACAAGCGCGGTGCTTACCCTACAGAAATTCGTTCGCTGCAGATATTTTGCTGCTTTTTTGCAGCCACTGGGCCAAAATTTTTGGAATTTTACAGGATTTATCGACCTTAGGCTAGGCCTTTATTATCAAGAATAGCCCTAACTGAGCGCCAGCTTAACTCAGCTCTAACACATCCTGCATATCGTAACGGCCATGCGCTTTGTCGGCGACCCAACGGGCGGCACGTACCGCGCCTTTGGCAAAGGTCATACGACTAGAGGCTTTATGGGTAATCTCGATACGCTCGCCTTCTGTCGCAAACATCACCGTATGCTCACCAACGATGTCGCCAGCACGTACAGTGGCAAAGCCAATCTCTTTGTCGGTGCGCGGACCACACTGCCCTACCCGTTCAAAAACACCGTGCTCTTTTAGCGTGCGGCCAATGCTCTCTGCGACCACTTCACCCATCTTAATCGCCGTGCCGGAAGGCGCATCCACTTTATGACGATGGTGCGCTTCAATGACTTCAATATCGTAACCTTCATCGCCGAGGGCTTGAGCGGCGGTTTCGAGCAACTTGAGGGTCAGGTTAACCCCAACGCTCATATTAGGCGCGAACACCATGGCAACTTTATCACGATAGCTATCTAGCTCGGCCAGCTCGTCATCGCTCATCCCGGTAGTGCCAATCACAATGCGCTTACCGTGCTCAGCGCAGAACGCCAAATTTGCCAAGGTGACCTGCGGCGCGGTGAAATCGATCAGCACGTCGAAGTCATCTACGATTGCGGCGAGAGAATCTACCGCCACTACGCCGCGTTTGCCAACGCCCGCCAGCTCACCGATGTCCGCACCTGCCAAGGAACTACCTGGCTCAACGATACCACCGGCTAGCGAGGCATCCGCCTGCTGTTCTACCGCATTTACTAAGGTACGGCCCATACGGCCAGCTACGCCTACAATGGCAATTCGGGTCATGGAAACTCCTGCGCGTGCGTCATTCAGCACCCAGCGTGATATAAGAAAGCCGCGGGTCAAAAGGGGTCAAGATTATAACAGACCCCTCTTAATGATGCGGCGCTTAAGGCTGCACACCCGCTGCTTCGAACGAATTAGTTCTCCCAAACGATTTCTAGCGGCTCGTCTTTGGCCATACGAACAAGGTGATTCTCTACCACCCCCTCTAGCTGGTCTAAGTGGCTCTCCTCCAGCGTCTCAAGAGAAACAATTAGACGATCCGGTTCGGCATGCATTAGGCAGGTACCATTGGCAAAGGTGATTTTGGCTTGCTGTTCATCATGCTCAACCTCAAGCTTATGCGCCCAATGCTTGCACAAGCGGTTGATCAAGCGTTCGCCTGAAGGCGTTACAATATCGGCACGGGATAACGGCATGCTGGTTTCTCCACCAAAGTAGTGAGTTAGCACTTACCAGCGTAATCTGGACAACCGCATGAGCCAAGCAGCAAATGAGCGCGCTTGGCAACCATGCACTTAACGACTGTCAGCCACAACGAACGCCCGCAATAAAAAAACGCAATATCGAGTAGGGTGAGGCGTTACCGCCTCATCCCTCTCACAGAACCGTACATACGGGCCTCGTATACGGCTCATGCCATTAACTTACCCCGAACTCGGGGACAGTGATGCCCGTTTTG
>SKHS01000043.1 GCA_007116835.1 Halomonas sp. | reverse complement strand
CGTAGTTTGACCGAGCCACGTCCTGATTCGTAGAGCTTACGCAGGTCTGCTTTCGGCGTGATGATTTCCGCATCGGTGGGAAAATCAGGCGCGGGTACAAATTCCATCAGATCGACAGTGGTCGCTTCCGGGTTGCGCAACAAATGACAGGTAGCGTCGACCACCTCCGTCACGTTGTGCGGCGGAATATCAGTTGCCATACCAACCGCAATGCCAGTGCCGCCGTTGAGCAGCACGTGAGGCAGACGCGCAGGCAGCACCACTGGCTCTTGCATGGTGCCGTCGAAGTTCGGCGTCCAATCCACGTTGCCCTGGCCCAGCTCGCTAAGCAGCACTTCCGCAAACTTAGAAAGCTTGGCCTCGGTGTAGCGCATGGCAGCAAAGGATTTGGGGTCATCAGGGCTACCCCAGTTACCTTGCCCGTCTACTAGCGGATAGCGATAGCTAAACGACTGGGCCATGAGCACCATCGCTTCATAGCACGCACCATCGCCATGGGGGTGAAACTTACCCAGCACATCACCCACGGTACGCGCTGATTTTTTGTACTTAGCATTGGCGTGCAGCGCCAATTCACGCATGGCATAAATAATCCGTCGCTGCACAGGTTTCATGCCATCGCCAATATTGGGCAACGCGCGGTCTAAAATGACGTACATCGAGTAGTCGAGGTACGCTTTTTCGGTGTAATCGCGCAGGGACAGCCGTTCGACGTCCCCCTCCGCTACTTGAATATCCATGGTCATCTGGAGTTATACCTCGATATCTGCAAGATTGCCGTAATCTTCCAGCCACTTTTTGCGGTCACCGGCGCGCTTCTTGGCCAGCAGCATATCCATCATTTCCATGGTGCCATCGCCCTCTTCCAGGGTTAGCTGAACCAAGCGGCGGGTTTCCACAGCCATGGTGGTTTCACGCAGCTGTAGCGGGCTCATTTCGCCCAGACCCTTAAAGCGCTGAACGTTAGGTGTGCCACGCTTTTTCGCCAGCTGTTTGAGAATCGCAGCTTTTTCGCTCTCATCCAGGGCGTAGTGCACGTCTTTACCTAAATCGATTCGGTAAAGCGGTGGCATGGCAACGAACACGTGCCCGGCATCCACCAAGCTGGGGAAATGCCTGACAAACAAGGCGCACAGCAGCGTCGCAATATGCAAACCGTCAGAGTCAGCATCCGCGAGAATACAGACTTTGTGGTAACGCAGCTTTTCAAGGTCTGCGCTGCCAGGGTCCGCGCCAATCGCCACGGCGATATCATGCACTTCCTGAGAGCCGTAAATATCGTGGGTCTCAACTTCCCAAGTGTTGAGGATCTTCCCACGCAGCGGAAGAATGGCCTGGGTTTCGCGATTGCGCGCCTGCTTAGCACTCCCGCCTGCCGAATCGCCTTCCACTAAAAACAGCTCGCTTAGCGCAGGGTCTTGGCCGGAGCAATCCGCTAATTTGCCAGGCAGCGCGGGGCCGGAAGTGACCTTTTTACGGGCAACTTTTTTGGACTTTTTTTGACGCTGCTGGGCAGCGCTGATCACCAGTTCCGCCAGCCGTTCAGCCTGTTCGATGTGATGGTTCAGCCACAGCGAAAAGGCGTCTTTCAACACGCCGGAGACAAAGCCCGCAATGGTGCGCGACGACAAACGCTCTTTGGTCTGCCCGGCAAACTGGGGGTCAAGCATCTTAACCGAGAGCACAAAAGAGGCTCGCTCCCATAAATCATCGGCGGTTAGCTTAACGCCTCGCGGCAGCAAGCTGCGGTATTCACAGAACTCCCGCAATGCGTCTAACAGCCCTGAACGGAAGCCGTTCACATGGGTGCCGCCCTGAGGCGTGGGGATCAGGTTAACGTAGCTTTCCAACAGCGCCTCGCCACCTTCAGGCAGCCACTGAATCGCCCAGTCAACACCATGCTCGTCATCGCTAAAGTGGCCCACAAAGGGCTCATTGGGTACCACCTCATAGCCATCGGCGGCTTCAGCCAGGTAGTCCCGCAGACCGTCGGCATAGGCCCATTCAGTTTGTGTGCCGTCGGGTTCTACCAGGGTCACCTTTAGCCCAGGGCACAGTACCGCCTTGGCGCGTAGCAAATGTTTTAACTTAGAGAGCGCCAGCTTCGGGCTGTCGAAATAGCTTTCATCTGGCCAGAAGCGCACCAACGTGCCCGTTGCTTTCTTAGCCGCTTTGCCAATTTCATGCAGCTCTTCAACTTTCTCACCGAACTCGAACGCCATCGCGTGGCGCGCACCATTGCGGGTAACTTCAACGTCTAGGCGGCGTGATAAAGCGTTCACTACCGACACGCCAACCCCGTGCAGACCGCCCGAGAAACGATAGCTAGAGGAAGAAAACTTTCCCCCTGAGTGCAGCTTGGTAAAAATCAATTCGACGCCCGACACCCCGTATTCAGGGTGCAGGTCGATAGGCATGCCGCGGCCATTGTCCTGAACTTCAATGGCCCCGTCGCTGTGCAACACCACGCTAATCGCCGTGGCGTGTCCTGCCAGGGCCTCATCAACACTGTTGTCGATAACCTCTTGAGCGAGGTGATTAGGCCGCGAAGTATCGGTGTACATACCGGGACGCTTACGCACCGGCTCGAGCCCTGACAGGACTTCGATGGAACTCGCGCCGTACTGGGAGGCATCAAACTGGGTCATGTAACGTCGGTCCCTGAAAAATAGCGCTAACAGCCGCGCAGAATATTGAACCGAGCCATCGCATTGCAACGGCCCGTGGGCGGCTTAAAAAAGAACACAGGATAGCGGAAAAGCAAAAAGCTGTATATCCAGCCATGATAACCAGAATAAGGCGCTACTCCTGTTCTGATGCCCAAAACGCGCCAATCAAGCCGCGGCTGGAGGCATCCATGCGCGAAATATCGCCTTCACCATCGATAATCGCCTGGGTGTCGGTGGCAATTTTCTTACCCAGCTCTACCCCCCATTGATCAAACGGGTTGATATCCCAAATGACCGCCTGAACAAATACTTTGTGCTCATATAGAGCAATCAGCGCGCCCAAGGTGAAGGGCGTTAGCTTATCCAGCAGCACCGTCGTAGAGGGCTGGTTTCCACGATAGCGCTTATGCTCTGGGCGGGGGCCTTCATCGTCTAGGGCGTCATCCCCCAGCATCAGCACCCGCGACTGGGCAAAGCAATTCGCCAGGGCTAGGCGGTGTTGCGCTTTTAAATGGCGACGCGTGTCGGGATCTTCGACCTCATCATAGCGCTTCAGCGGCGCAATAAAATCGCAGACCACCGGCTGAGTGCCCTGGTGAAGCAGCTGATAAAAGGCATGCTGCGCATTAGGGCCCAGCTGCCCCCACAGCACCGGGCAGGTCGAGTAGTTCACCGCCTGACCTTGGCGGGTCACCGACTTGCCGTTGGACTCCATCTCTAGCTGCTCGAGATAGGCAGCAAAGTATTCTAAACGTCCATCGTAAGGCAGTATCGAATGGGCGCGGATATCCAGAAAATTAACGTTCCAAATACCGGCAAGCCCCAGCAACACAGGCAGATTATCTTCCATCGGCGCATCGCGGAAGTGGCAGTCCATGGCATGGGCACCCGCCAGCAGCTCACGGAAGTTATCCATTCCCACCACAAGCGCAATAGGTAGGCCGATGGTTCCCCATAAGGAGTAGCGCCCACCCACCCAGTCCCAAAACATCAGTTGGTGATCAGAAGCGATACCCCACTCGCTCATCTTTTCAGGGCTCGCCGATACGCCGATAAAGTGCTGACGAACAATAAGTTCAGCACTTAAGGGGGCGGCACTTGGTTGATCACCATGGGTTGATAGGCGTCCCAACAGCCAATCTTTGGCAGTATTGGCGTTAGAGAGCGTGTCGATAGTGGTGAACGACTTTGACGATAAAACGAACAGCGTGGTTTCTGGGTTAAAACGGCCTAAATAATCCGCCAGCTGAGAGCCATCCATGGTGGACGCAAAGTGCACCTCTAGCGGGTGCCTCCCTTTGGGGCGGTAGTCCGCTAACGCATGGGTGACCATGAGTGGGCCTAAATCAGATCCCCCCACTCCCAGATTCACCACATGACGAATTGGCTTGCCGGTTGCCCCGCGCCATTGCCCCGCCTGCAGCCGCTGCACCAAGCACTCCATCTGGGCAAGGCTTTCATGCACAGCGGTCACTACATCTTCCCCTTCAACGTCAAGCGAAGCATCAGCTGGCAGCCGTAAGGCGGTATGCAGCGCCGGGCGATTTTCGCTGACGTTTACCCGCTTACCACTCAGCAGCGCATCAATTGCCCCAGGCACTCCTGCCTCATGGGCCAGCGCAAGTAAATGCTCAAGCGTATCGTCATCCCAGCGCTGCTTGGATAGGTCTAAGGTCAGGCCTGCCACTTGGCGCGTGAAGTTTGTCCAGCGGCTATCGTCGTCGCCAAACAAATTCTTCAAATGAACGTTTTGCAATGCATGCGCGTGCTGTTTCAGCGTTTGCCATGCGGGTAGCGTATCGGGGGTTGCGCGTGTTGCTGAAGCCATATGCCCTCTCCTGTGGCGTCATTCCTTGCAGCAGGAATCTGTTATAAACAGGTCTGTTCTGGTCTAACAAGGGCGCGTAAACTACGCAGCCTCATTAATAATCCTGGCTTGCCCATGAGTAATGCATCTTACCGCGACGCTATCTTTTCAACACCCCTAGATAAGGTGGCAAGGTTCTCCTTCGATGAACAGGTCGTTGCCTGCTTCCCTGATATGATCCGCCGTTCAGTGCCCGGTTACGGGCAGATCCTCGGCATGTTGAGCTTAATTGCCCAGCGCCACCTGCGTCATGGCGCGCATGTTTACGACCTGGGCTGCTCGCTGGGCGCATCAGGCCTAGCGCTGGCTGGCGCACTTCCCGCCGATGCCTTTCGCTATACCGGGGTTGACCTTTCACCCGCCATGGTGGCCAGGGCCAAGCAAACGTTTTTAGAAGAGTGCCCTGACCACGCCATGCAGGTTGAAGAAGCCGACATACGCACCCTTGAGTATGCGCCTTCCGGCATGATCATTCTCAATTTTACCCTGCAGTTTTTGCCGCCCGCTGACCGCGATGCGCTGTTGAAGCGGCTTTTTGATGCCCTTGAGCCAGGCGGCGTGCTGATTTTGTCGGAAAAAACCATTGATGCCGATGAGCGAGACAATGCGTGGCGTGTTGAGCGCTACCATGACTTCAAGCGCGCCAACGGTTACAGCGATATGGAAATCAGCCAAAAACGCACTGCGCTTGAAAACGTACTGATTCCCGATACGCTCGACGCCCTGCATGGCCGTTTAGCCCAAGCAGGCTTTCCCCGTTCGATGACGTGGTTTCAGTACTTGAACTTTACCTCGCTGATCGCCTTTAAGGAGGGTTAAGGTGGCGCTGTTACCCGATGACCATCGCGTGCTTTACCAAGCCTTTTTAGACCAAGCCAGCCAGGACGCTGCACTGACGCCGTGGCTTGCCAAACTGCCAGAACAACTGGCCAACGGGCTAGACCGCCAGCGCCACGGTGATCTCTCTGCTTGGGAGAAAGCCGTTGCCAAACTGCCTGCCCTGCCCGAGGAGCGCCACGTCGATCTCACCAGCGATACAGTGAGCATTGATGTTGCGTTGAGCGATAGCCAGAAGCGCCAATGCGTTAACCTGCTGCGCAAGCTCTCGCCCTGGCGCAAAGGCCCCTTCCGGCTGGGCGGCATTGAAATTGACACCGAATGGCGTTCCGACTGGAAGTGGCAACGAGTTGCGCCACATCTTGCGCCGCTTAAATACCGCAAGGTATTGGATGTTGGCGGTGGCAGTGGCTACCACGCCTGGCGTATGGCGGGTGAAGGGGCGTCCTTTGTGCTGGTGATAGACCCGTCACCGCGCTTTTATTGGCAGTTTCAGGCAGTGCGCCACTTCGTTGGCGAGGCTGACGGCGGACGCACCCAGTTTCTGCCAGTCGGCATTGAGGAGGTACCGGAAAAGCTAGCCTTTTTTGATACGGTATTTTCCATGGGCGTGCTCTACCATCGCCCTTCGCCTCTTGAGCACTTGCAGCAGCTCAAAGAAGCGCTCGCCCCCGGCGGCGAACTCGTGTTGGAAACACTGGTGGTAGAAGGCGATGAGCAAACCGTGTTTGTACCTGGCGAACGCTACGCCGCGATGCCTAACGTCTACTTCCTGCCCTCTTCAACAGCACTCTGCCACTGGCTAGAGCGGTGTGGCTTTACCAATGTGCGCGTGGTCGACGAAGCAGTAACCACACTGGACGAGCAGCGCTCAACCGAATGGATGACGTATCAGTCGCTTGCGGATTTTCTCGACCCCAACGATCCAACCCGTACCATTGAAGGCTACCCTGCTCCGCGCAGAGCAGTCATTCTTGCCAATAAGCCCGCCGCCGTTATTCATTCGCCAACCTAGTGTTTACGGTTTTTAAGCCAATAGACCTTCATCTTCTTAAGATCACCAGCCAGCGGCCAAGATTCATCACGCTGGCCAATGAGGCAGCCACGTAGGTAAATGCACAGGCGGTGAGCACATGGCGGGCACCGGGCATGTCATAGGGAGGCACATACTCTTTCAGCAGCGGCAGCGCGCGGTTAAAGCTGGCATCGAACTCGACGGGTAGCGTCACTAGATGGACCAGTGCAGCGGTGCCAAAGCTGATCACCGCCATCGCAATGACTACTGCCAGCCCACCGGGCAGCCTGGTAAGCACAAACAGAAAGGGCGCGGCCATCATTAACATAGCACCCAACTTTTCTGCCTTTTGCGCTACTTGAACCAAGCGGCTGCGCGCCAGCAAGGGTGCATAGCCTTCATGGTGTTGAATAGCGTGCCCAACCTCGTGGGCAGCGACGGTCACCGCTGTGAGCGAGCGGCCATCATAATGGTCGGGGGTTAAGCGCACACAGCGCGATTCCGGATCATAATGATCGCCAAATTCGGTACGCTCAACGCTCACGCCTTCTACACCTAAACGACGCAGCAGATGCTCGGCAAGTTCTGCGCCAGTGCCTGGGTAATCATCCCGCCCACGGGTGTGGCGTTTTAATACCCACTTCGCCCATAAATTGGGCAAAACAAAAATACCCAGCGCCAACACGATTAACACAATGAACATGGTCACACTCACCACTGATGAAGAACCTAATCTAACGACCCATTAACCAATGGTTCGGACAGTTTTAAAGAAAGCCTGATGCTCAGATAATGAGGTCTCCTATAACACCACGACCCGAGCACAGGCTTTCATGGAAATAGTCAAT
>SKHS01000145.1 GCA_007116835.1 Halomonas sp. | reverse complement strand
CATCACCCTGTTTCAGGGCGCGCCGCTGGTGGAAGAACTCAACACCGAGCCGCAGGATCTCAGCCATTTTGATGACTGGAGTTTTCCGCTGCAGCCAACGCTTGAAAACGGTGTCGTTGGCGCGGCCGGGCTATCGCCTCATGCCGAGTCAGCGGCGTCTCATGTCAATCAACCTGCGCATGGAGGAAGATAATGAAAGTCTCCTTCAACGAGCTACAGGGGCTGTGCCGAAAAGCCTTCACTGGCATTGGGTTTGAAGATGGCGATGCCGCCGATGCTGCTGACATGGTGGCTTGGATGCAGTGCCATGGTTTCAATGCGGTTGAACAACTCAATCGTGGCCTGGACTTCTTGCTTGAAGAAGACCCGGAATCTCTACCTAAGGTGATCTATCAGGATGGCGACCTGGCGGTACTCGACGGCCATGGCCAGAGCGTGCTGCGTAGTATTAGCTTAGCCACCGAGCTGGGCTTTGCTAAGGCCCGTGCGCGGGGGCTATCAGTGGTCAAGATCCGCCGCTGCCATAATCGCCAGCTGATTATGGGCTACCTTTCACGCCTGGCCGGGCGGGGTATCAACATTACTGCTTTCTGGCGCAATGCCCAGGAGCCGCTGACCGAGCAGGTCGTGGGCTTTCGCGCTGGCCACTCGACGCCTGAAGTACGCATCTATTCAGTGCGCGATGTACCAGAAGAAAACGAACCCAACGACGGCATCACCCTGGTAATGGCCAACCATGTTGAGTTACTTCCTTCCCTGGGCGCGGACCACGACCTTGATCTGCTGGCGCGTCATTCAGAATCCGACCTGATGGCCTGCCGCGAGCGGTCTCTACAGGAAGGTATCGACGTGGATGATGCGATATGGGTACGCCTGAAAACGCTGGCACATCGTATTCTGGTGGAGTCCTCCGAAGCTTCTCGAAGCGGTGCTGGCGCAGGTGTCAACGATAACGATTAATAGATCAATGAGAGTATTGTCATGATTCAACCGGTAAAAACCGATCTCTACGCGGCCAAAGCTCCACTTGAGTGGGCGGTGGTTGGCAATGGCATTTTATTCACCGCGCAAATTCCCATTGGTGCCGATGGGGTTGTGGTAGAAGGCGGTATCGAAGCACAAACGCGCCAGACGCTGGATAACCTGCAACATACGCTGGAAAGCGCCGGTGCAAGCATGCAGCAACTGACACAGGTGCTGATCTACGTAACGCAGCGGGAAGATCTGGCCACCGTTAATCGCGTATATGCGGACTATGTCACCGCGCCTTACCCCAATCGGGCCGCTATTATTGTGTCTGGTTTTGCGCGAGAAGAGATGTTGGTCGAGATGGTGGCCTATGCTGCTGTCTCAGCGGTTTAATAGTTACCATAGACACAAGCGTTATTCGAAGCGTCCCGCGGGGTGATGCCAGTCAGCCTTAACTGACTGGCATTAGGCCCACGGGCCGCTTTTATTGGCGTGCGATTAAGTGTGCTTCTTTACTAGCTGCCCGCAGGAAGGCGCTGCTCAGCGATTATCTTCGGTGAAGACCACATCGCAAACAACAGGCGAGTACACGCGGCGTACTTCCTCATCAATTTGCTGGCGTAGTGTGTCTTGATGGGCCAGCGTAGCGTCATGAAATGCTTTGGGTAGCACCACATGGACGATGATGTATAGCAGGCGACCAGGGCGTACCATACGCACCCGCACTTCCTGAGTGTCGATATCCGCAAGACCGCGAGCAACCGCTTGACGCACTGGCTCGGCGATTGCTTCGTCCGGTGTTTTATTCAGCAGCTCACGCAGGGCTTGAGAAGCCATGCGTACCGGTACGCCAAGACATAGCAACACAACGGCCATCACCAGTACGGAGTCGACATAAGGCACGATTCCCCGCCAGTCTAAGCGCTCAAACAGCATCACCAAGCAGAACGCCGCTAACACGGCAGCCGAGATAATGCTGTTCACCAGCCAGTTAAGCTTGTCAGCAGCCACCAGCGGGCTACTTACATGGCGCTGACTGCGGTGCATCATCCAAGCAGTGAGCGAGCAGGCGGCGGTGGCAAACAGCGCATAGATAACAGCAAGTCCCGCTGAGATCTCCCGCCCTCCGGTCAGTAACGCAGCCACGGCATCTACCAGCGCAAAGATGGAAACGCCTAATATTAACAAGCCTTTGCATAGGTTAACCAACGACTCGAAATAGCTGTAGCCAAACGGGTAAGAGGCGCTATCGGGTCGGCTGGCTAACTTGCTGACCTTAATGGTAACCAGCGCAACGCTAAAGTAGATAAGGTTAAATAACCCATCCAGCAAAATAGCCTGGGAGTTAGACGCCAACGTTGCCGTGATTCCTGCACAGCCAATCAGCAGTGCCATGAAGGCGGAAAATGCTAAGGTGCTGGATTCTGTTTTCACGAACGGTTGCTCCGAGATTACCTAGCCAAAAGGCTAGCAAGGATAGCAACATCCGTGGTCACAATGTCAGTGATTTGTTTAAAGTGAACATCGCCGCCTGATGTAGGCGGCGATGTTATTAACAGCTTGCCCCGGAGTAGGTTGGCTATGTGGAAACCTGCACCAGGGGCAGGAGTATCTACGTGGTAAGCGAAAATAGCGTTGGCATTTTTTGCGCTTCTTTTTGAATGTTGTCGTCGAGCGGTGTGTCGTAAGTCTTGAGCAGATAGCCCAACACCGAATAAAACCCCACCATAGCAATGAGGTCGATAACGGCCTTGCGTCCGATAGCATCTGCTAACTCTGCTTCTTGCTCGTTGGACAGCATTCGCTGGTCAAACAATGCATCCACCGCGTCGACGATAAGACCATCAACGCCTTCGGGGCGAGTTCGAATGGCGTCGATTCGAGTCGTGGAGAACCCGAGAGCGAGCGCCCGACTAACGTGATGAGCCCATTCGTAGCGTGACCCCATACGCAAGCCCGCGCGTAGAATCACCACCTCGGTTAATTCTGGCCCTAAGGCATTTTCCTTAACAACATGCTGGCGCAAAGGTGCCCAGGCGTTGAGTAAATCCGGGTGATGAGCCATGGTGCGATAGACATTGAGCGCACCGGCAAAGTCTTCGCGTAATTCTGCGATCTCGTTTGGCCAATCGGCATCAGCAATAGGCGGGCAGGGAGAAGAGGGCGTCATGGGTGAGCTCCATTCAGATAGGGTGCGTGACATCACTCGGCGATGGCGGCGTTGATGGCGTCGGCAATGCGCTCAATGATTAGGTCGACATCATCGGCTTCAATAATATAGGGCGGTGCCAGCAGGATATGATCACCGTGAATACCATCAATCGTGCCGCCCATGGGATAGCTGATTAGCCCACGAGCCATGGCGTGACGCTTAATTTTGGCGTGAATTTTTCGGCTCGGATCAAAAGGCGCTTTCGTGTCCCGGTCCGCCACCAGCTCGATGCCGCGAAACAGCCCTCTTCCCCGGATATCGCCAACATAAGGGGATGCACCGAGAGCGGCTTCCAAACCGTTTTGTAATCTCGCGCCCATGGCGTTTACATTGGCAAGTGTCTCGGGGCGCGCAATGATTTCAACCACTTTGTTAGCAGTTGCCGCGGCAACAGGGTGGCCGATGTAAGTATGCCCGTGCTGGAACAGGCCAGAACCGTTGGCGAAGCTGTCGTAAATTTTGCCGGACAGCATCACCGCGCCGATCGGCTGATAACCCCCGCCCAAGCCTTTGGCTATTGTGACGATATCCGGTATGACGTCGTCTTGCTCGCAGGCGAAGACCGTGCCGGTGCGCCCCATGCCGCACATCACTTCGTCGAGGATCAGTAGTACGCCATATTTGTCGCAAATCGCACGCACACGTTTAAAGTAATCCGCGACAGAGGCGACAGCGCCGAGGGTGGCACCTACGACGGGTTCGGCAACAAACGCCATGACTTCTTCAGGGCCGAGTTCCAGAATTTTGGCTTCGAGCTCGTCTGCCAGACGAATAGCGTAAGCCTCAGGCGACTCATCGGCGCCTTTCTCGCGATAGGCATAGCAGGGGGAGACATGATGAGTTTCTGGCAGAATGGGCTGAAACTGCTTACGCCGCATCGCATTGCCACCGGTTGCCAACGCACCAATTGTGTTGCCGTGGTAACTCTGACGCCTGGCAATGATGTGTCTACGCTGGGGGGCGCCAATTTCCACGAAGTACTGCCGTGCCATCTTCAGCGCCGCTTCAACGGCCTCTGATCCACCTGACACAAGGTAGACGTAATTCAACCCTTCAGGTGCCAAATTGACGAGCTTCTCGGCCAGTGCCTCGGCAGCGTCGGTGGTGAAAAACGAGGTGTGTGCGTAGCAAAGGTTATCAATTTGAGCGCGCATCGCCGCCAGTACTTCTGGATGGGCGTGTCCCACACTGGTGACCGCAGCGCCTCCTGAGGCATCTAGGTATCGGCGCCCAGAGGTGTCTGTAATGTAGACGCCTTGCGCCGACGCGGCATGAGGGAGGGTTGGGCCGATACTGCGATGAAGAATACGAGTCATGGAGACGGTTCCTTATGGTCACTAAGCGATGTGAGCACGCCATAAGGAGAAGATTGGCACAACTTGGTCAAGGTTTGCAACAAGTGAATCATTTTTGTTTTTTATAAAACATGTAGATCATTGTTTTTTTAAGACAGGAACGTTTAAATCGGCGGCTGTTTTAATAAGCCCGTATAAGAGGCAATACCCATGCCGCAGCGCGACCCTTTAAGGGAACAGATTATCGCCCAGTACGATGCCATGTCGCCGCAGCTCCAGCAGGCAGCTCGCTACGTGCTGGAGCACCCAGATGAGGTGGCACTGGTTTCTATGCGCGAATTGGCGCGCCATGCGGCGGTGCAGCCTGCCACCATGACACGGCTGGCTAAGTTTCTGGGAAAGCAAGGATACGATGATATTCGCGAGCACTATGTGGCAGCGCTACGGCGGGGTAATGATGGCTTTGCCGCTAAGGTCCGCCAGCGAACTGAGGGTGCGACAGCCGCGGCCAACGACACTATCGCCGCGCATATGTTACATGGGCTGAGTGCTCAGATTTCTCAGCTCTGTGAACCGGACTCGCTGCAACGGTTGGAAGCCATCGCTAATACGCTGAAATCAGCGAGAAAAGTGTATGTGCTAGGCTTGCGTTCATGCCATTCCGTGGCGTGGCACTTCCACTACGTGATGTCACTGTTAGGCGATCGTTCGGTTCATCTAGAGGGGCCGGCGGGCACCGGCGGCGATAGACTAATTCGCGCCATGCCCGACGATGTCATGCTGGTGGTCTCTGTCAAACCCTATGCAGTCGCGACACTGGAACTGACGCAGCTGGCAAAAGACAAGGGGCTTACGATTCTATCGATTACCGATAGTGAAGTATCGCCCTTGGTCGGGCTGTCAGATCAGACCATTTTTTGCCCTACGGAAAGCGACAGCTTTTTCCATACGTTAACGCCCGCGTTAGCTATCTCAGAAGTGCTGTGCACCTTATTAGCAGAAGATGACCGACCACAGGCGCTCGATGCGTTGCAGCGGGCGGATGAGCATTTCTTGAGCCTGAATACCTATGCGAGCGCTATTCCTCGACGGGAGTGACGTCATCGCAAAGCCGCTGTCAGTTATCCCTGTACCCATACCTCTTCGCCTTTGAACGCGACTTTCCAGGTGCGTAGTTTGACGTTCTCATCCTCTAAACACTGGCCATCTTCAAGGCGAAAGCACTGCTTATAGAGTGGTGAGGCAACCACCGGGCTGCCTTTTACATCACCGATAATGCCGCGGGCAATGACGTTAGCGTTAGAAAACGGATCAAAGTGGTCGAGGGCGTAGAGTTCTTTCTCCTCTCCTTGGGAACGCTGCCCCGGTAAGTAGAAAATGGCTACTTGGGCAGGGCCTTCTGGGGTGTCCAACCAAGCAGCGACGCCGGAAAATGCCACCAGGTCAGCATTCGTACACAGTGGTTGCCAGGTGTCGGTGCTCACGGTGTGTTTGAGTGCGGCCGCAGTCATCAGTTACCTCATTCGTGTTGTCTAGTTTGCGATTATGTCGTGTTTAAGCAGGACGTAGCTGACCGCGCTCGGAGGTCATAATGATGGACGGGTCGGGGCGCGCATCGTTGACGAAGCTACGGAAGCGCTTGAGTTTCTCTGGGTCGCTGATGGCGTTGGCCCATTCGCACTGGTAGCTATCAACGACGTGCTGCATTTGCCGCTCAAGCTCGCTGTTAATGCCTAAGCTGTCTTCCAGAATGACCTCTTTAAGGTACTCAAGCCCACCGTCGAGATTTTCCCGCCACACGGAGGTGCGCTGTAGGCGGTCGGCGGTGCGTACATAAAACATCAAGAAGCGGTCAATGGTGCGGTAGAGCTGCTCGTCATCAAGATCTGTTGCGAACAGTTCAGCGTGGCGTGGGCGCATGCCGCCGTTGCCGCACACGTATAAATTCCAGCCGTTTTCGGTGGCGATAATACCGATATCCTTGCTTTGAGCCTCGGCGCACTCCCGGGTACAGCCTGACACACCAAACTTAATCTTGTGGGGCGCGCGCAGGCCCTTGTAGCGGTTTTCAAGTTTAATCGCCATGCCCACGCTGTCCTGCACGCCGTAGCGACACCACGTGCTGCCAACACAGGACTTCACCGTGCGCAGTGACTTGCCATAGGCGTGGCCGGTTTCAAATCCTGCCTCAATGAGCTCGCCCCAGATAGCGGGGAGGTCTTCTAAACGTGCGCCGAAAAGATCGATGCGCTGGCCGCCGGTGACTTTGGTGTAAAGCTGGTACTTCTGGGCCACTTGCCCCAGCACGACTAACTTATCGGGGGTGATTTCGCCGCCTGCAATGCGCGGCACCACCGAGTAGGTGCCGTTTTTCTGCATATTAGCCATAAAGGTGTCATTGGTATCTTGCAGCGGCACGTGAGCAGCATCGGTGATTGGTTCGTTAAAGCAGGACGCCAGAATAGAGGCGACGGCAGGCTTGCAAATAGCGCAGCCAAGGCAGTGAGACTCGGGGTTGCCATGCTTTTTAATTAACGCACTGAAGGTTTTGATGCCTTCAACGCGCACAATGTCGTAAAGCGCTTGGCGGGTATAGGCGAAGTGCTCGCAGAGTGATTTATCGACTTCCACACCGCGCGCTTCCAGCTCATGGTCAACCACGCTTTTGAGCAGTGCGGTGCAGCCACCACAGCCCGTGCTGGCTTTGGTCGCCCCTTTGACGTTGCCAAGGTCAGCGGCCCCGCCATCAATGGCGGTGCAAATATCGCCTTTAGT